>JAGVSZ010000408.1 GCA_019137045.1 Betaproteobacteria bacterium | reverse complement strand
AGGCGAGCAGGAAGCACGCGAACGCGAGCGGGATCACGCCGTCCGCGTCGCGCCACGAGAGCGACGGCCACGCGAGCGAGGGCAGGCCGGCGGGGAGCACGCCGACCGTCTTGAAGCCGTGGGCCGCCAGCGGCGTTGCGGTCAGCGCGACGATCGAGGCGATCACGACGAAGAGCGCGACCGGCCGCGACGGCAGGAGCTTCTCGCCGGCGACGAGCATTGCGATCGCCGCGAGCCCGAAGCCGAGCAACCAGGGGTTCGTGTCCGGAAGCTGGCCGGCGAGCGTCCAGGCGCGCTCGAAGAAGTGGTCCCCGCCGCCCTTCACGCCGAAGAGCTTCGGCAGCTGCGTCATCGCGATCGTGAGCGCGGCGCCGGCCTTGAAGCCGGTGAGGATCGTCTCGCTGATGAAGTTCACGAGCGACGACAGCCGCAGCGCCCAGGCGGCGAACGCGATGGCGGCGAACACCGCGGCGGCCAGGGCGGCGATCGCCGCCCAGCGCGCCGGGTCGCCGCCTGCCATGCCGGCGACCGTCGTGCCGACGAGGAGCGAGATCGCCGAGGTCGGCCCGATCGCGAGCTGGCGCGACGTGCCGAACAGCGCGTAGGCGAGTCCCGCGACGAGGTAGCAGTAGACGCCTTGCTCCGGCGGCAGGCCGGCGAGCGAAGCGTAGGCGAGCGACACCGGGATCGCGTAGGCGGCGAGCGTGACCCCCGCGACCGCGTCGTTCCGCAGCCACGCCGCGCGGTAATCGGGCAGCCACTGCGCCGGCGGGAACAGCGCGCGCCAGCCCGGCCGCGCCCGGGCGCGGTCGTCCTGAGGGGGCGGCGGGTCGGTCATCGGCGCGGCGTGCTCGCTCAACGAGGAGAGCGTGCCACGGCGGAGGACGGTCGTCGACGGCTCGCCCGCGCCCGGCCCGTCACGGCGGGGGGGGCGACTCGGTCGCCAGCAGCACGTCCGAATCCTCGACCGACGCCGCGAACGTGTCGATCCGCAGGCCCGGGACGCCCGCGACGCAGCCGGTGTCGACGTCGTAGTGCCATCCGCATTCGGGACAGCGAAGGTCGGTGCCGGCGAGCGTGCCCGAGGCGAGCGAGGCGCCGCAGCGCGCGCAGGTGTCGTCCATCGCGTGGACGTGACCGTCGACGTTGAAGAGCGCGACCGGATGGCCCTCGAGCTGCACGGCCGTGCCCCTGCCGGGGAGGATCTGGTCGAGACGCGCCACCTTGACGAACACAGTGCCCACAGCCTGCGGCCCTCCCGATGGCGACGACGCGTGCGAGGCCGCGAACGTCGGCCGGCCGGGCGTGCCCGCACGCGCGCGCAACCCGGACGTTCGGGAGACGATCCGCCGGTCGGGCGGCCGGCGTCCTTCCACTTCTCGCCAGCCCCGGGACGGCCGGCGAGCCGGTCCGAAATCGACATTTCTTGACGCATCGGCGGGAACTTGGTAGACCACGCCCCGGCCAAAGGACGGCCCGCCGCAGCATCCCCCCTTGAGAGCCCCGAACTCCCCCGGTACTCCGCGTCATCCGCGACTCTCGCCGGCGAACGAGACCGCGAGGCAGCGCGTCGGCGCGTTCGCCGCGCTTCCGGCGCTCATCCGCCAGCTCGGGGCGGATCCCGCCCTGCTGATCGCAGGCGCGGGGCTCGCGCCCGATGCGCTGGACGCGCCCGAAGGCCGCGCCTCCTACGCGGCGCTGGGCCGCCTGATGCGCGACGCGGCGGTGCGGACCGCGTGCCCGCACTTCGGCCTGATCGCCGGACGGATCTGGCACCTCGCCGATCTGGGCCTCCTGGGCGAGCTGGTGCGCCACTCTCCGACCGTGGGCGAGGCGCTGCAAACGCTGACCGTCCACCAGCACCTGAACAGCGAGGGCGGCCTCGCGTTCCTGATCCCGCGCGGCGGCGTCGTCGACCTCGGCTATGCGATCTACCGTCCGGGCGCGGCCGGCGCCGAGCAGTTCTACGATGCGGTGATGGCGGCGGCGGTGAATTTCATGCGCGACCTCTGCGGCCCCGGCTGGGCGCCGTCCGAGGTGTTCCTCCCCCGCGAGAGGCCCGCCGAGACCGCCCCGTACCGGAGCCTGTTCAAGATCGGGCCGCGCTTCGACGCCGAGGTGTGCGCGGTGCGCTTCCCGGAGCGCTGGCTGTCGCAGCCGGTCGCGGGCGCCGATCCGGCGCGCCTGCGGGCGGCGCGGGCGAGCGCGGAGGCCCTCGGCCACGGGCAGCTGATCGAGCAGGTGCGCCGCGCCCTCCGGCTCCTGCTGCTGCAGGGCGGGGCGTCGGGCAACGACGCGGCACGGATGCTGTCGATGCACCGCCGGACGCTCAACCGGCGACTGCAGGCGGAGGGCACCACCTTCCAGCGGTTGCTCGACGAGATCCGCTTCGAGGTGGCGCGGCAGCTGCTCGCCGGCTCGAGGATCGCGCTCGACGACGTCGCCGCGACGCTCGGCTACTCGGGGGTCTGCCCGTTCATGCGCGCGTTCCGGCGCTGGTCGGGAACGACGCCCGGCCGGTGGCGGCGAGAAGCCGCGAACGGGGCGCAGCCCTGAGCGGCCTGTCGAGAAAAGTCAGGATCGGCGCCCGGCGATCCTTCAGGCTGCGCGGGATCGATCAATCCTGCGAGAATTCCGGTTTCGCGCCATCGCGCCCCGGAGGTCCGGTGGAACCGGATTCGATGCCGCTCGACCCCATGACGACCGAACGACCGGTGACCACGCCGTGCGCGGGCAAGCCGCGCCTCGCCGCCTGCCTGGGCGCCGCGGCGGCGGCTTTCGGCGCGGGCGCGGCGCACGCCTCGTTCCTCTCCGGGGAGGCGCTCGACACCGCGGCCGACGTGCTCGCGTGGGTGGTGATCGTGCTGGTGCCGCTGGTCGGCATCGCCGTCTTCTGGATCGTGCACGTGCTGCCCGAGAAGATCGCGCACAAGCGCCACCACCCGCAGACCGCGGCGATCCAGACGCTGTGCCTGCTGTCGCTCGTCTTCGGCGGGCTGCTGTGGCCGTTCGCGTGGCTGTGGGCGTACACGAAGCCGGTCGCCTACAAGGTCGCCTACGGCACCGAGAAGGGCGAGCACTATTTCGAGGAGCTGGGCGAGAAGGCGCGCGCCGGCGAGATCCTCGACCACGAGCTCGACCGTCTCAGGCACGAGCTCGACGCGATGCGCGAGCGGGGCGGGCTGCCGCCGCACCTCGCGAAGCTGCGCGAGGACCTCGACGCCGTGACCCCGGGCGAGACGAAGGAAGGCGGGAACGGCTGATGGAAGTCCTGCTCCTCGGCATCTACTCGGCGATCGTCTGGCTGCTCGTCAGGTTCCGGATCCTGCCGTGGAACATCGGCACGCAGGTGACGGTCGTCATCATCCCGATCGTCGCGCTGACCGCGCTGATCCTGTTCCTGAACGTTGTGGCGCCCTCGAGCGCCGACGTGCGCGTCATCAAGTACGTGGTCAACGTCGTGCCGCAGGTGCGCGGCCGCGTGATCGACGTGCCGGTCGAGCCGAACCGCCCGGTGAAGAAGGGCGACGTGCTGTTCCGGCTGGACCCCGAGCCCTACGAGCTCCAGGTGCGCGCGCTGGAAGCGCAGCTCGCGGGCCAGCAGGCCGGCGCGCGCGAGCTCGACGAGCAGCTCGTCGGGGCGCAGGGGAGGGTCGCCGAGGCGCGCGCCGCGATCGTGCAGGCCGACGCGCGGATCCGCGAGACCGAGCCGAAGGTCGAGCTCGCGCGGAAGCGCGTCGCGCAGTACCGCGAGCTCGTCGCCACCGGCGCCGGCGACAGGTTCTCGCTCGAGCGCGCGGAGACCGACCTCAAGGAGGCCGAGGCGCAGCTCGAGAGCGCGCGCAGCGCCGCCGCGCAGGCGCAGGCCGCCGAGACGCAGGCGTCGGCCGGCGAGCGGCAGGTGCGCCAGAAGATCAGCGGGAAGGTCGGCAACGAATGGGCGCCCGTCGCGCAGGTCCGCGCGCAGCTCGAGCAGGCGCGCTGGGAGCTCGCGCAGACGACCGTCTACGCGCCCGCCGACGGCTACGCGATCAACGTGCAGCTGCGGCCGGGCTCGTTCACCGCCGCGTTCCCGATCACGCCGGCGCTGACGTTCGTCGAGAACACCGCGCAGGTGGTCGCGCTGTACGCGCAGAACGAGCTCACGATGGTCGAGCCGGGCAACGAGGCCGAGTTCGCGCTCAACGCGCACCCGGGCCGCATCATCAAGGCGAAGGTCGACTCGATCGTCTGGGCGCAGGGCCAGGGCCAGGTGCCGATCAGCACGCAGCTGCCGAACACCGGCTACGGGCCGATGCCGCCCAACCGGTTCCCGGTCAAGCTCACGATCGAGGAGCGGGACCGCGACCTGTTCCTGCCGGCCGGCGCGGTCGGCGACGGCGCGATCTACACGAATCACGGCGAGATGGTGCACATCATCCGCAAGGTGATCCTGCGGGTCGGCGCCAAGCTCGACTACCTGATCCTGAAGCTGCACTGACGCATGGAGCGACGCTACGCCCTGCCGGTCCTGTTCGCGATGGCGACGCTGGCCGGTTGCGCGCTCGAGTCGCCGCCGAAGCCGGACGAGATCCGCGCGCAGGCCCTGCCGCACGTCGCGATCCCGCCCGCTTACACGGCGAAAGGGGGAGCGGTGGGGGCGGTGGGCGACGGCTGGCTCGCGACGTTCGCGGACCCGCAGCTCGACGCGCTGGTGCGCGAGGCGCTCGCCTACAACGTCGACCTCGCGGTGGCGGCCGCCCGCGTCGAGCAGGCGGCGGCCTACGCGAAGCTTTCGGGGAGTGCGATCTATCCCGCGGTCAATCTGCTCGCGCACGGCGGCGGCAAGGGCGGCGGCGACGGCTCGGGCGTCGCCGGCGCCTGGCTGACCGCGAGCTGGGAGCTCGACCTGTGGGGCCGCGTGCGCTCCGAGCGCGAGGCCGGCAAGGCCCAGTACGAATCCGCGGTCGCCGACGCCGAGTACGCGCGGCAGTCGATCGCCGCGCTCGTCGCGAAAAGCTGGATGCTCGCGATCGAGGCGCGGCTGCAGCGCGGGATCGCCGCCGATGTCGTGCGCGCCAACGAGCAGACGCTGGGCCTCGCCCGCGACCGGCTGCGCGTCGGCGTGGGCGACGAGGCCGACGTCGCGATCGCGCAG
>JAGVSZ010000245.1 GCA_019137045.1 Betaproteobacteria bacterium | reverse complement strand
GGTCACCGCGCGCGGTCGCTACTGGGAGGCGGGCGGCTGGCAGACGACCGATCCCCTGTCGGTGAGCCGCATGTACGACTTCCCGGAGGGCATCGGGCCGAAGAAGATCTACCTCCTCTACCACGAGGAGCTCGAGTCGATCGTCAGGAACTTCCCGACGCTGAAGCGCGCGCGCTTCTGGATGACCTTCTCCGACAACTACCTCACGCACCTGCGCGTGCTCGGCAACGTCGGCATGACCTCGATCGAGCCGGTGATGTTCCAGGGGCGCGAGATCGTTCCGCTCGAGTTCCTGAAGGCGCTGCTGCCGGACCCCGCGAGCCTCGGCCCGCTCACCAAGGGCAAGACCTGCATCGGGTGCCTGGTGCGCGGGAGGAAGGACGGGAAGGAGAAGCTCGCCTTCGTCTACAACGTCTGCGACCACGAGGCGTGCTACCGCGAGGTCGGCGCGCAGGCGATCTCGTATACCACCGGCGTGCCGGCGATGATCGGCGCCAAGCTGATGCTCACGGACAGGTGGCGCGGCCGCGGCGTGTTCAACCTCGAGCAGCTCGATCCCGACCCGTTCATGGACGCGCTGAACCGGCACGGGCTGCCGTGGACGGTGATCACGCCCGGCGCGCCGCTGGCGTGACGGCCGTGCGGCGGTGAACACCGAGCGCTTCCGGCGGCTCGACCCGCGCCGCGTCCCCTCGCCCTGCTTCGTCGTCGACGAGGTCGCGCTCGAGGCGAACCTGCGCGTGCTGGACGCCGTCCAGCGCGCGAGCGGTGCGAAGATCCTGCTCGCGCTGAAGGCCTTCTCGATGTGGTCGCTCGCGCCGCTCGTGGCGCGGTACCTGAAAGGCACCTGCGCGAGCGGCCTGCACGAGGCGCGCCTCGGCCGCGAGGCGTTCGGCGGCGAGGTCCACACCTTCGCCGCCGCCTACACCGAGCGCGACCTCGCCGAGATCCTCGAGATTTCGGACCACGTCGTCTTCAACTCCTGCGCGCAGTGGGAACGCTTCCAGCCGCTCGTGCGCGCGGCGCGCGCACGGCGGCCGAATCTGCGCTTTGGCCTGCGCGTGAACCCCGAGCACTCCGAGGGCGAGCGGCCGCTCTACGATCCGGCTGCGCCGTTCTCGCGTCTCGGGATCGTCCGGACGCAGTTCCGCGGCAGTCTCGAAGGGATCAGCGGGCTGCACTTTCACACCCTGTGCGAGCAGGATTTCCCGCCGCTCGCGCGCACCGTCGCCGCGTTCGAGGCGAAGTTCGGCGAGTTCCTTCCCGGCATGGAGTGGATCAACTTCGGCGGCGGGCATCACGTCACCCGGCCCGATTACCAGGTCGACGACCTGATCGCGCTGCTGCGGGACTTCCAGGCGCGGCACAAGGTGCAGGTGTACCTCGAACCCGGCGAGGCCATCGCCCTCAACGCCGGCGTGCTGGTGGCGGAGGTGCTCGACCTGCCGTGGAACGGCATGCCGCTCGCGATCCTCGACACCTCGGCCACCTGCCACATGCCCGACGTGATCGAGGCGCCGTACCGGCCGCGGATCGTCGGGGCCGGGATGCCCGAGGATCATCCGCACGCCTACCGCCTCGGCGGGCAGACCTGCCTCGCCGGCGACGTGATCGGCGACTACTCGTTCCCGCAGCCGCTCCGCGTCGGCGACCGCCTGCTGTTCGAGGACATGGCGATCTACACGATGGTCAAGACGACCACGTTCAACGGCATCCGCCTGCCGGGCATCGCGATCTGGAACTCGGACACCGACGAGGTTCGCGTGGTGCGCGAGTTCGGGTACGACGAGTTCAGGCGCCGGCTGTCGTGACCAGGGCACCCGCGCGCCGGCGCCAGCCGCGCTTCCTCGGCACCGAGATCCCGGCGCTCGCGCCGGAAGCGGCGCGCTTCCACGTCCTGCCGGTCCCCTACGAGAAGACGGTCTCCTACGGCGGCGGCACGGCGAAGGGTCCAGCGGCGATTCTCGCCGCTTCCGGCCAGCTCGAGCGCTGGGACGGCGCAAGCGACCCGGGCGCCGAGGGCATCTACACGTGGCCGGCGATCGACTGCCGCGGGCGGCCGGAGAAGGTGATCGCGTCGATCGCCGCGACGGTCGGAAAGATCCTGCGTCTGGGCAAGGTGCCGGTCGTGCTCGGCGGCGAGCACACCGTCACCTGGGGCGTGATCAAGGGGTATCTCGACGCCGGGGTGCGCGACTTCGGCGTGGTGCAGATCGATGCGCACGCGGACCTGCGCGACGCCTACGAAGGCGATCCGCTCAGCCACGCGTCGGTGATGCGCCGGATCGTCGAGGCGGGGATTCCGCTCTTCCAGCTCGGCAACCGCGCCTACTGCGAGGAAGAGCGCGCCGCGCGCGCGCGCTACGCAGTCCGCTACATCGACGCGGAACGCCTCGTGCGCGAGCGCATCGAGGCGATCGCCCTGCCGCAGGACTTCCCGGCGCAGGTCTTCTTCACCCTCGACGTCGACGGCATCGATCCTTCGGTGCTGCCCGCGACCGGCACGCCGGTGCCGGGCGGGCTCGGGTGGTACCAGACGCTCGCGCTGTTCGAGTCGGTCGCCACGCAGCGGCGCATCATCGGTTTCGACCTGCTCGAGTTCGCGCCGATCCGCGGCTTTCACGCCTACGACTTCGCCGCGGCGCTGCTCGTCTACAAGCTGATGGGAATCGTGCAGCGGCGCGGGATCAGATCTGGATAGTGTCGAGGCGGCTGCGGATCGCACGCAGCACCGAGAGCGCCGCGAGCGTCGAGGTCTTGGGGTTTTCCGGCAGCGGCTTGCCCCGCACTTCGATCCGCAGCTGGCCGAAGGCCCCCTCGGCCTCGATGAGGTGCACGTTGCCGGGCGCGCCCGGGTCCGCGGTCAGCGAGCACTCGGTGGCCTCGAACCCGAGGCCGGCGAGCGCGATCGTCGCCGCCACGTTGGCGTTCTGCGGAAAGAGCCGCGCGGCATCGCCCGCGTTGCCGCGGTAGAACTCGATCGGCTGGCCGATGGCGTCGAGGTCGCAGAGCTTCTCCGCGTGGGTCCCGCGCCAGGCCCGCGGCGGCTTGCGCGAGGTGTAGCGCACCCGCGCGAGACCGTCGTTCCGCGCGGCCGCGAGCGCGTCGATCCCGGCGACCGCTCCGGCGGGGATCAGCACCCTGCGCGCGTATGTGCGCGCGGTCCGCTCCAGGCGCGCACGCAGCGCGGGGTCGGCGAGCGCTCCGACCGACGTCACGAGGAAGTCCATGCCCGCCGCGAGGCAGGTCTCGCCAAACTCCGCGACCGCCGCGTGCCCCGCGCACTCGACCGCGAGCTCGGGGGTCGCCTGCAGCCCCTCGATCCGGTCCACGACCTCCACGGCGAGCGGCGCGAGCGCCCCGGTGCGCGCGCGCACGTCCGCCAAGTACTGCGGTCGCACGAGCACCGCCAGCCGCAGCGCCGCGCTCTCCGCGCGCAGCGCGCCCGCCACCTTGCGGCCGATGGCCCCCATGCCGATGAGTAGGATGTGTCGCATGCTCGCTCCGTGCGGGGCGCCACTCTACGCGCGCAGCCTGCGCGCGAACAGAACCGGCGCGGGAAAGCGCGCCGAAAAAAGGACTTGACAACGCGTCGCGTACGAGGGCATGATGTTCCATACCAAAAACATTGTTTCATATTAGGAACGCACCACTACCACCCCCCTAAATCTCTAAGCAAGCGAGGGAATCGATGGCCGGCGAATGGCACGACGTGGGCGCAATCGACGCGGTGAGCGAGGACATGCCGCTTGCCGCCAAGGTGGGGGAGCGCGAAATCGGCATTTACACCATCGCCGGCAAACTCTACGCCATCGAGGACGTCTGCCCGCATGCGTACGCCCTCCTCTCCCAGGGCTTCATGGACGGCGAAGAGGTCGAGTGCCCGCTGCACGGCGCGAAGTTCCACGTCCCCTCCGGCAAGTGCACCAAAGAGCCCGGCGGGCGCGACCTCAAGTCCTACCCGGTGAAGGCCGAGGGCGGCCGCGTGTACCTGAAGATCGACTGACTTCCCCACCGACTGCCGCAAAGGAGCGCACGATGGCCGACGTCCGCATCGAGTTCCGCAACGTGACCAAGCGGTTCGCAGCGCGCGCCCCCGGGGGGCAGCCGGTCACCGCCGTGCAGGACGTCTCGGTGTCGATTCGCGACGGCGAAGTGGTCGCCCTGATCGGACCGAGCGGCTGCGGCAAGTCGACCCTGCTCAACATGGGCTCCGGCCTCTACCTGCCCACCAGCGGCGAGGTGTTCGTCGACGGCAAGCGGGTCGAGGGTCCGAATCCGCAGGTCGCCTTCATGCTGCAGAAGGACCTCCTGCTGCCCTGGCGCACGATCCGCGAGAACGCCGAGCTCGGCCTCGAGATCCGCGGCGTGCCCGCCGCCGAGCGGCGCGCGCGCGCCGAGGCGCTGCTCGTCAAGTGCCATCTGTCCGGGTTCGAAAAGCACTATCCGCACCAGCTCTCGGGCGGCATGCGCCAGCGTGCGGCGCTCGCCCGCACCCTGGCGATCGACCCGGTCGTCCTCCTCATGGACGAGCCCTTCTCCGCCCTCGACGCGCAGACCAAGATGGTCCTGCAGCAGGACCTCGCCCAGACCCTCGCCGCCGAGAAGAAGACCGCCCTCCTCATCACGCACGACCTGGTCGAGTCGATCGCGCTCGCCGACCGCGTGCTGGTGATGAGCGCGCGCCCCGGACGCATCGTCGAGGAGTTCCGCGTCGATCTCCCGGACCGGGCGGACGCGATGAAGCGCCGGCGCGACACGCGCGTCGGCGAATACGTGACCCGGCTGATGAACCTGCTCAAGATCGAGCAGCAGGAATCCCCTGCGGCCGCCTGAAGTGCGCGGCCGCGGGTGCGAGCCCGCGGCCGGTTGCCCCTTAGCCCTTACACGAGGAGGAGTCGGAGGATGACGAGCAAGCGGAGGTTTCTGGGCGCGCTGGTGCTGGCCGGGGCGGTGGTGGGGATGGGGAGCGGGCCGGCGGCCTTGGCGCAGGCCGAAGAGGTGAGCTACCTGCTGCCGGCGCCGGCGTTTCTGCCGGCGTTCGGGCCCTGGATGCTGGCGCAGGTGCGCGGCTACTACGCCCAGGAAGGCCTGAAGGTGAGCTTCGTGGTCGCGAAGGGCGGTGTCGATGTGGCCAAGCAGG
>JAGVSZ010000501.1 GCA_019137045.1 Betaproteobacteria bacterium | reverse complement strand
CGAGGTCGAGCGCGGCACGGCCGTCGATGATGGCGCTGGTGCCCACCCACTCGTCGAGGATTCGCAGCGTCGCGACGTCGGCCCTGATTCGACCCGCGAGCGGCGCGTCGCGCGCGCGGCCGCTCGCGCGCGCATCGAGCGCCACGGTGCCGACGTTTGCGGCGTCCACGTTCCCGGTCGCAGTCACCGCGTCGTCGACGAACTTCGCGTCGACGGCGAGCCGCGCGAGCCCGAGCGCGAGCGGCGGTCCCGACGCGACGACGAGATCGCCGCGCTCGCGCTCGATGCGGACGGTGCCGTTCAGGCGCGGGTTCATCTCGATCGCCCACTCGCCGCGCAGCCGCAGGTCGGTGCCGGGCTCCGGCTTCCACCCCGCGAGCGCGAGGAGCGGCGCGGCGGGCAGCGCACGCAGGCTGCCGGCGGTGGCGAGCCGGCCGCCTTCCCAGGCGAAGCGCTGCACCGCCAGCTCGGCGTCGAAGCCGCGGAACGCCGCCGGCCCGAGCGCGACGCGGCCGGGACCGAGCTCGAACGGCGCCGGCGCCGCGAGCGCGAGCGCGTAGTCCCCGCGGTTTTCGAGCCGCACGACCGTGCCGCGCCAGGCGCGCGCGCCGTCCCACTCGCCCTCGAGCCGGGCCGTCGCGTCGATGCCCTGCGCGGTGACCGCGAGGTCGATTGGCCGCGCCGCGCCGGTCGCGAGAGCACCTCTTGCGGCGAGCGTGGCGAGCGGCGGCTGCTCGCCCCAGCGGAGCTTCTCCCCGCGGAGGTCGAAGTCGATCGCCGGCCGCGCCGTCGTCCCCGCGATCGTGGCGGAGCCCTTGAGACGCCCGGCGGCGCGCGGATCGAGCTCGCCGAGGTTGCGCGCGTCGAGGTCGAGCGCGAGCGCGTCGCCCGCTTGCCCGTAGGCGCCCTTCGCGGCGAGGCGGTTCGCGCCGAGCGTGACGGTCGCGACGGCGTCGCGCACGCCGCGCGGCGACGCGGCGAACGTGCCGCCGCCGGCGAGCGGCGCGCCGCGGAAGCGGCTGTCGGCGAGCGTGAAGCGGACTTCGGCCTGCCATGCCGGTTCCAGCGCGCCGCGCGCCGTGAGGTCGCCGTTCAGGAGGGCCGGCGGGTAGTCGCCGAACTCGGCCGGATCGAAGCGGCTGAACCGCGCGCGCGCCTCGAACGGCTTTGCCCCGGCGAGCGAGACCGTGCCTTCGCCCGTCAGCTCGCCCCGGCCGGCGGCGGCGCGCAGGCGCGGGATGCGCACGCGATCGCCCTCGCGCGTCGCCGTCGCGGCGATCGCGACGCCCCGCTCGCGCAGATCCACGTCCAGGTGCTGCGCGCCCTCGTCGAGCCGCGCCACGATCTTGCCGTTGAGCCGCGTGGCGCGCAGCGGCGCGTGCAGGGCGCGAAGGTCGAGCGCCTCGACGGCGAGATTCCAGCGGCTGCCGCGCGCGACCACCTCGCCGTCGCCGCGCGCGCGCCCCGCGGACCCGAGGTCGGCGGCGAGCTCGCTGAAACGGAGCGCGCTGCCGTCGAACGCGAAGCGGCTCGTGAGCTGGCGTGCGGGCACGCGGCCGGCGGTGAGCGTCCCCGGCGCGGCGTTCTCGATCGCAACGTGCCCTGAGTAGCCGCCGCGCTCGCCGCTCGTCGCTTCCAGCCGAAGCGTCGCGGCGGTCTGCGGCGCTTCCGGCACGAAGGCCGCGAGATCGACCTCGCGCGCGGTCGCGCGCGCGCGGGCGAGCCAGCGGTCCTCGAACGGTGCGACGACGAGCTCCCCCTCGACCGGCGCGGCGCCGACCTTGCCGTCGACGCGCACGTTCAGGGACAGCAGCGTCCCGGCGAGACCGGCCGACGCTTCGACCGTCCACGGCGGCGTTGCGCGCACGAAGCGCACGCCGCCTTCCACCGGGAACGGTTTCTCCGCCCCGAGCGTGGCGAGTCCGCTCGCGTCGCCCCACGGCGTCCGCGCGCGGGCGAGCTCGAGGCGGTGCCCCGCGGGCCCGCCGCGGTATGCGCCGGCCAGGTCGTTGAACGCCAGCGTGTCGCCGCCGTCGACGATCGCGAGCGTGTCGATCGTGAAGCGATCGAGCGCAACCGCCAGCGGGAGGCCGATCGCGTCGGGGGGGCCGGTCGACGGCGTCGGGAGAATCTCGATGCGCACGGACCGCGCTCCGACCGAGTTCGCTGCGAGCCGCCGGTCGAGCAGGGGGCGAAGCCGCAGGTCGAGCGAGACCGCCGTGGCCGTGACCCGCAGATCCTCGTCGGCGTACACGACGCGCGCCGCGCCGATCGTCCCCGCGAGCGATCCGCGCGGCGACTCGATGCGCAGCCGCCCGCCGGCGACCCCCTCCAGCCGGGCGACCACCCAGGCGAGCGCGGTCTCCGAGCGCGCGGCCCACCACGCGCCGGCGGCGAGCGCAGCGGCGAGCACCGCCAGGAAGACGAGCGCGAAGAGCAGTCCCCGTCGCATCAGAACGTCAGTCCCACCGAGAAGTGCAGCCGCACCGCGTGGTCCTCCTCGCCGTACGCGACGTCGAGGCGGAACGGCCCGATCGGGCTGCGGACGCGCACGCCCACGCCGTAACCGAGCGCGAAGCGGAAGCCGGAGATCTCGTCGGCCGCGTTGCCCGCGTCGACGAACGCTGCGATGCCGATGCCTTCCCAGACCCAGCGCGTGTACTCGCCGCTGACGATCGCGAGGTAGCGCCCGCCGACGATCGCCTCGCCCTGGGTGACGCCGAGGGACTCGAAGTTGTAGCCGCGCACCGTCGTCGCGCCGCCGGTGCGGAAGAGGAGCGACTCCGGGATCCCCTCGCGCGCCGAGGCGAGCACCGCGCCCGCCTCGGCGCGGAACGCGAGCTCGTTCTCGGGTCCGAACGGCACGAACCACGCGAACCGCCCGATCGCACGGCCGAAGCCCTGCGTGGAGACGCCGGGAACCCCGCCGCCGAGCTCGAGCTGCGTGACCCGCCCACGGCGCGGCGAGAGCAGGTTGTCGGTGGTGCGCCAGGTGTGCACGTAGTCGAGGAACGTCGCGTGGACGTCCTCCGTCGGCGCGCCCGACGGCGTCTGGCGCGACGCGATGTACGCCGCGCCGAACGACGGGCGGCTGCGCTCCTCGAGCGCGGTCGTGCGCACGCCGATGCGCCACTCGTCGGTCTCCAGGTTCTCGATGTCGGTGCGCTTCCAGCGCACGCCGACGCTGTCGGCCCAGCCGCTCGGGCGCTCGGGCAGGTCGACGGCGAGCTCGGCCCACTGCTGCACCGTCTCGAGGTTGGCGTTCAGCCGCAGACGCCAGTCGCGCGCGAACACGTCGTTGTTGCGCCAGTCGAAGCTGCCGCGGAACTTGGTGTCGGTGCTGTAGCCGAGGCTGAGCTCTAGGCGCCGCCGCGGCCCCTCGATCAGGCTCACGCGCACCGGCACCGCGCCGTCCGCGGCGGCGGCCGGATCGGCCTCGACCTGCACGCTCGCGAAGTAGCCGGTCGCCACCAGTCGGCGCTGGAAGCGCTCCAGCTTCTCGCGGTCGTAGGGCTCGTCGGGCGCGAACGTCCAGAGGCTGCGCACGCGCGCCTCGTCGTGGCGCGCGGTGCCGGTGATCTGCAGCGCGCCGAACCGCAACGGCGGGCCGCTGTCGATCGCGACCGCGAGCGTCGCGGCGCGCGTCGCGGGGTCGATCCGCGCTTCGCTCGCCGCGATGCGCGCCCCGGCGTAGAGGCGGTCGGACACGAGCGCGACCGCGAGCCGCTTGGCGCGATCCCAGTCGGCCTGGGTGAACACCGTGCCCACCGGGAGCGGCCAGTCTTCGCGCAGGCGCGCGAGCATTGCCTCCTCCCCGGCCCGGTCCTCCGCGATCGCGCCGGCCAGACGCAAGTCCACGGCGGTCACACGGGTCGGCTCCCCCGGTTCGACGGCGAGCCGCACGACCTGCGGCTCCGCCGCGGGGTCGAGCGTGGCGTTCACCGTGGGCGAGAAGTAGCCGTGCGCCGCGAGGATGTCGCGCGCTTCGGCCGCGGCCTCGGTCATGAGCCGGCGCAGCAGCTCGGGGGTCATCGTCTCGTAGCCCTGCCAGCGAACCAGGTCGAGGCCCGACCGCAGCGGCTCGACGAGCGCGAGCGGCGCCGCGATCTCGACGCGGTACTTCACGTACGCATCCGGCGCCTGGGCCTGCGCGAGCGCCGCGGCCGCGAGGAGCAGCGCGGCGAGGCAGGCACGCAAACGGGAGGAGACGCGGCGCGCGGGCGGCAATTCGACGGGCTCGAGGCAGGCTGCGCCGGAGAGGCCGCGCAGCCGATGCGGGGGGTCCAGCGGTTATTCTACTTATCCGGCGACCCGATCCGAAAGGCGACGCGATGACCAAGATCCTGCTGGTCCAGGGCCCCAACATGAGCTACCTCGGCCGGCGGCAGCCGGAGATCTACGGCCGCACCTCGGCGGCGGAGCTCGACGCCATGCTGCTCGCGCACGCGCGCGAGCACCGCTACGCCCTCGACATCTTCTACACGCACACCGAGGGCACGGCGATCGAGCGGCTCTACCGCGCCGTGGACGAGAAGATCGACGGCCTGGTGATGAACCCGGCCGCGTTCATCTTCGCCGGCTACGCCCTGCGCGACACCCTGCGCGCGGTGCCGTTCCCGTACGTCGAGGTGCACATCTCGAACATCGAGCAGCGCGGGATCCGCTCGATCCTGGCCGAGACGGCGGTCGGCATGATCACCGGGTTCGGCGTGAGGTCGTACTTCCTCGGGCTCGACGCGCTGCTCGACCACCTCGCCGGGCGCCGCGCGCCGCGGCGGGCCGCGCGCGCGAAGCGCGCCGGGCGTCGTGCGGCGCGCTGAGCGCGTGACCGGTCAGCGCGTGCCGCGTCCCCGCGCAGCGACCGCGAGGACGTAGGCGAGCGCGCCGAACGGCCACAGCATCGAAACGATGCGCGTCAGGCCGTTGAAGTTGAGGAAGTGGCCCTGCCGCCAGAGCGCGAGCGAGTGCGCGAGGTACGGGTTCTCCGGCGCGAGGTTCACGAGCGCGGTGGCGGTCATCAGCGCGAGCCCGCACAGCGCCACCGCCCAGGCGCGCGGCAGCGCGGTCGCGGCGAGCGCCGCGGCGAGGCCGACCGCGAGCCCCGTCGCGGCGCCGGGCGTCAGCCAGGCGAACGCGGCCTGCGGCGCGAGGAGGAGCGC
>JAGVSZ010000055.1 GCA_019137045.1 Betaproteobacteria bacterium | reverse complement strand
GGCCTTCACCGCGCTCGAGAACGTGATGATGCCGATGCTGATCGACCGCGGCCGCCCGGACGCCGCGATGCGCGCGCACGCGCTCGAACTGCTGCGCGCGGTGGGGCTCGAGGCCGCGGCGCGCAAGAAGCCGGCGGAGCTCTCCGGCGGCATGCAGCAGCGCGTCGCGATCGCGCGTGCGCTGTCGATGCGCCCGCCGGTCGTGCTCGCCGACGAGCCGACCGGCAACCTCGACACGCACACCGCCGACGGGATCTTCGACCTGATGCGGCGCTTCAACGCCGAGCACGGGACCGCGTTCGTGGTGGTCACGCATGATCCGCGCCTCGCCGCCCGCTGCGACCGGCGGATCGAGCTCGTCGACGGGCAGCTCCTGCGCCCCGGGACGCCGCCGTAGCGGAACGCGGCAGGGCGGCCTCAGCCGAGATGGCCGCGCGGATCGAACCGCGAGACGCGGGCGAGCTCCTGGTAGAGCTGCCGCTCGCGCTCGGTGAGCACCGACGGGGTCACGATCTGCAGCACGCAGTAGAGGTCGCCGTGCCCGTCCCGGGGCGTGGGCAGGCCCTTGCCCGCGAGGCGGAGCTTCTGGCCGGCGCGCGCGCCCGGCCGCACCGCGACCTTCACGCGGCCGTCCAGGGTCGGCACCTCGACCTCCGTGCCGAGCGCCGCCTCCCAGGGGGCGAGCGGCAGATCGAGGTAGAGGTCGTGGTCCGTCACCTTGTAGAGCGGGTGCGGGCGCAGCGCGACGTTGAGGTAGAGGTCGCCCGCCGGACCGCCGCCCGCGCCCGGCCCGCCCTTGCCGGCGACCCGCAGGCGCTGGCCGTCGGTCGCCCCGCGCGGCACGCGCACGCGCACCGTCTTCTGGGTGCGACGGACCGAGCCGTCCGCGGCGATCTCCGGCACGGAGAGGTCGAGGGACATCTCGGCACCGCGATAGAGCTCCTCGAGCGAGAGTTGCGCCGTGACCTCGTAGTCCTGGCCCGGGAGCGCGAACCCGCCTTCGCCCGATCCGGCACGCCGGGTGCGCGCCCCGCGCGCCTGGAAGACGCCGCCGCCGAAGTGCTCGAAGAGGTCGGCGAGGTCGAGGTCCTCGAAGCTTCCCTGCTCGAACCGGAAGTGCCGCTCCCAGCCCGGCGGCGGGCGGAAGTCCTCGCCCGGCCGGTGCTGGCCGAGCTGGTCGTACGCCGCGCGCTTCTCCGGGTCGCTCAGCGTGTCGTAGGCGACCTGCACGTCCTTGAACTTCTCCTCGGCGTCCTTCTCCTTCGAGACGTCCGGGTGGTACTTGCGCGCGAGCTTGCGGTACGCCTTCTTGATCTCGTCCGCAGGGGCGTCGCGCGCGACGCCGAGGGTGGCGTAATAGTCCTGGTATTTCACCGTGGAGTCCCGTCGGGCCGCGCCCGCGGCCGCCAATCGGGGAGATGGGGGCGCGGCGGGGCGCCGTCAAGGCGCCGGAAACGGGAAGGCCGCCCGCAGGCGGCCTTCCGCGTTGCGGCAGGGCGCGATCAGGAACCGGCGGCCGGGGTCCCGCGCCGCACGAACCGCGGGAACCCGATCAGCCCATCGGCCGTGGCGCGCTGCTCGGGCGTGAGCACCGCGTAGAGCCCGCTGCGCGCCGCGTCCACCGCCTTGATCGACTCGGCGTGCGCGGCGAAGTGCTGATCGCGGAGCGCGCGGCGGGCGGCCGGATCGGCCGCCGCCATCTGCTCGTGGAACTGCGCGCGCTGGTCGGCGCGCGCCTTCACCGCGGCGGCGTACGCATTCCAGGCGCTCTCCTGCTCGGCGGTGATCTTGAGCGCGCCCTTCGCGCCGTCGAGGCGGGCTGCGGTCGCCGCAGGGTCCATCATGCCGCCGCCCATGCGGCCGTCCCGCCCCATGCCGCCCATCATCGGCCCGCGCCCGGCGCCCGGCCCGCCCGTCATGGCGCAGGGCTCGGAGCCGGGGCCGTGACCCGCGGCCGGGCCGGGCCCGCCGGGACCCGCCGCGAGCGCCGAACCGGCGGCAGTGGCGACTGCGAGTGCGACCAGGAGATTGCTTGCAGCGACTTTCATGACTTCCTCCGTCTTGGGTTGAACTGTGTCCGGCTCGATTAGAGCGCCGCGCGCGGCGCGCGCGCGAGCGATCTGTAACCGGGCGTTACGTGCGGCCGCGCGCTTACAAATCGAGAGCACTGCGCGAGCACTGCGGCCGCTGCGTTGCCCGACTCGCCCGGCGCTTGACATTGATCAACACGTCGTGACGGCGCGCGGCCAGCATGAATCGATTCCCGGGCGCGGCGGCCCGTCGCGCCAGGGCGACCATCGGCAGGAGGCGCTGGCGTGGATCTGCTCGATTTCGCGCGCGGGCCCGCGCTCTGGACGTCGATCGCGGTCTGCATCCTCGGGCTCGCCTGGCGGCTGTCGGCCATCCTCCGGCGGCCCGCGCGGCCCGACTGGTCGGAGCCGCGCAGCACTGCGACGAGCGCCGGCGCGCTGCGGATGATCGTGCGCCGGACGTGGCATCACGAGACCTTCCGCGAGCGCACGTTCCTGAGCTCGCTCAACGCGTACGCCTATCACGTCGGGCTCGCGCTCGTCTTCTTCGGGTTCCTGCCGCACATCGAGTTCGTCCGGCGGCTGACGGGGCTCGCCTGGCCGGCAGTGCCGGGATGGCTCTTCGTCCTCGCGGTCGCAGCGACGTTCGTCGGGCTCGGCTGGGCGCTGATCGCACGGCTCACCAATCCTGTGCTGAAACTCCTGTCCGGGTTCGACGACTACTTCAGCTGGGGCGTCACGATCCTGCCGCTGATCACCGGCATGGCGGTGATCAGCCTCGCGCTCGATCAGCCGTACCCGGCGCGGCCGCTCGCGCCGGTGCCGGTCGCGATCCATCTGCTGTCGCTCGAGCTGCTGCTCGTGTGGCTGCCGTTCGGCAAGCTCTCCCACGCGTTCCTCGTGTTCCTGTCGCGCGGGTACACCGGCGCCGCGTTCGCCCGCAAGGGAGCCGAACCGTGAGCGACATCGACGCGACGCATCCGGTCGACCTCGAGTCGAAGCGGTTCTCGATCAGGAAGCCGGAGGTGCGCTACGACAAGCAGGGCGAGCGGCCCGACTCGGACCGCCTCGCGGCGGCGATGCAGGCGTTCGTGCAGGACATGGGACGCGCGGCCGCGACGTACCTGGAGTCGTGCATCCACTGCGGCAACTGCGCGGAGGCATGCCACTTCTACGTCCAGACCGGCGACCCGAAGTACACGCCGATCTGGAAGCTCGAGCCGTTCAAGCAGGCGTACAAGCGCACGGTCGGGCCGTTCGCGTGGCTGTACCGCGCGCTCAACCTGAAGCACGCGGTCACGGTCGAGCAGCTGCAGGAATGGCAACACCTCCTCTACGATTCGTGCACCGTGTGCGGCCGCTGCTCGATGATCTGCCCGATGGGCATCGACATCGCGTCGCTCGTGAGCCAGGCGCGGCACGGCATGTTCGCCGCGGGTCTCGTGCCGCACGAGCTGTGGGCGGTCGCCGAGCGCGCCGAGCGCGAGGGCAGCCCGCTCGGGGCCACGCCGAAGGTGTTCGCGGACCGCGTCGAGTGGCTCGCGGACGACTTCGAGGTCGAGCTGCCGCTCGATCGGCCCGAGGCCGAGGTGCTGGTGACGTTCTCGTCGATCGAGATCATGAAGTATCCCGCATCGCTGGTGGCCACCGCGCGCATCCTGCAGCACGCCGGCTATTCGTGGACGCTGTCGACGAAGGGCTACGAGGCGACCAACTTCGGGCTGCTCTCGGGCAACGCCGCGTGGCAGCGCGACATGACGATGAAGCTCGTCGACGCCGCCATCGCATGCGGGGCGAAAGTGCTGGTGCTGCCGGAGTGCGGGCACGCGTACACCGCGCTGCGCTGGATGGGCGCGAACGCGTACGGCAAGCCCCTGCCGTTCCGCGTGCTGCACATCTCGGAGTTTCTGGCCGAGAACGTGCAGAACGGGCGCCTCAGGCTGCAGAAGGTGCCGAAGTCGCTCGCGTTCCACGATCCCTGCCAGGTGTCGCGGCGGGGCGGCGCGGTCGCCGCGCCGCGCGTCGTGCTCGCAGCGCTCGGTGTCGAGCTGCGCGAGACGCGCGATCACGGCAGCCTCGGCTGGTGCTGCGGCGGGGGCGGGGGCGTGGTGACGATCCACCGCGCCGACCCGCTGCGCTACAAGGCGTTCGAGATCAAGATGAGCCAGCTCGACGCCACCGGCGCCGAGCTGACCGTGACGAGCTGCGGCAACTGCCGCCAGACGTTCGACGACGGCCAGGCCCACTTCGGGTGGGCCCGGACGATGGGGAGCCTGCTCGAGCTCGTGGCCGCGAACCTGCGCGACTGAGGCGCCCTACCGCGCCTTCGGCGCGCCGGGGGCGAGTCCGGGCGGCGGGGGCAGGGTGACGCCCTTCTCACCTGCGGCCGCGGGCATCGGCGCCGCGCCGAGCACCGCCGCGACCGGGATCGCGATGAAGCCGAGTCTGCGAATCATGTTCGCTCCCGTGGAGGACGAGAGCCGGGCCGGGATCCGAGCGCCCACCATTGCCGGCGATTGAACGGCAATCCCCCGCATCCTGCCCGTCGCGCAAGAAGCCGCGCCGGCAGGATGCGATCACATTGTAAGTGATTGCTGACTTATGTCGTCGGCGCTTCGGACCGGCGCGCAGCCATGCAACTGGCGCAGTCAGGGACTTGAGCGGGGCGACCGATGGCCCTATAATTAGCACTCGACCGGATCGAGTGCTAGCAGATCGGTCCGTCTGTTTTCCGCGGCCGCTTGAGGTGAGCGACCGCTAACTAACCATCGATAGGAGGCGCATTTCATGAAGATCCGTCCATTGCACGACCGCGTGATCGTCAAGCGGCTCGAGGCCGAGAGCAAGAGCGCAGGCGGTATCGTGATCCCGGACACCGCGGGCGAGAAGCCCGACCAGGGCGAGGTGATTGCCGTCGGGCCGGGCAAGCGCAACGACGACGGGAAGCGCGAGGCGCTCGACGTGAAAGTGGGCGACCGCATCCTGTTCGGCAAGTACTCGGGCACGACCGTCAAGATCGAAGGCACCGAATACCTCGTGATGCGCGAGGAAGACATCATGGGCGTCGTCGCCTGACGCGCGCCCCGCTCAACGCCAGACTGTTCTAGGAGTTCAAGCATGCCTGCCAAGGACGTACGTTTCCTCGAAGA
>JAGVSZ010000357.1 GCA_019137045.1 Betaproteobacteria bacterium | reverse complement strand
CGAAAGCTCATGCGCTACATCCGCAAGTACAACGATTCGCCGAAGCCAGTGAAGTGGGTCTACCGTACCCCGACCCATCGCATCACTACGGATTCGCGCGTTACAGTCCACTAGTAGGACTTCGGCAGGCCGAGGACCTTCTCGGCGATGAAGCAGAGGATGAGCTGCGGGCTGACCGGCGCGAGGCGCGGGATCCAGGCCTCACGCAGGTAGCGCTCGACGTGGTACTCCTTGGCGTAGCCCATCCCGCCGTGCACGAGGATCGCCTGCTCGCACGCGCGGAAGCCGGCCTCGGCGCCGAGGTACTTGGCGGCGTTCGCCTCGGCGCCGCAGGGCTCGCCGGCGTCGTAGAGCGAGGCGGCCTTCAGCGCCATGAGGTTCGCCGCCTCGAGCTCCATCCAGCAGCGCGCGAGCGGGTGCTGGACGGCCTGGTTCTGCCCGATCGGGCGGCCGAACACGACGCGCTCGCCGGCGTACTTCGCCGCGCGCGCGAGCGCCGCGCGTCCGAGGCCGACCGCCTCGGAGGCGATCAGGATGCGCTCCGGGTTCATCCCGTGCAGGATGTACTCGAACCCGCGCCCCTCCTCGCCGATCAGGTCGGCGGCGCTCACGCGCAGGCCGTCGAAGAACACCTGGTTGGAGTCGACGCTCTTGCGGCCCATCTTCTCGATCTCGCGCACTTCCACGAAGCGCCGGTCGAGATCGGTGTAGAAGAGCGACAGCCCGCGCGTTCCCCGCGCTTCCTCGACCGGCGTGGTGCGCGCGAGCAGCAGCACCTTGGTCGCGACCTGCGCGGTCGAGATCCAGATCTTCTGGCCGCTCACGACGTAGTGGTCGCCGTCGCGCACCGCGCGCGTCTTGAGCTTCAGCGTGTTCAGGCCCGCGTCGGGCTCGGTGACCGCGAAGCACGCCCGGTCCCGGCCCGCGATGAGCGGCGGCAGCCAGCGCCGCTTCTGCGCCTCGTCGCCGAACACCACCACCGGGTGCAGGCCGAAGATGTTCATGTGCACCGCCGAGGCGCCCGAGAGGCCGGCGCCCGAGGCGGCGATCGTCTGCATCATCAGCGCCGCCTCGGTGATGCCGAGCCCGGCGCCGCCGTGCGCGGTCGGCATCGCGATGCCGAGCCAGCCCGCGTCCGCGAGCGCGCGGTGGAAGTCGTCGGGAAAGCCGCCCGCGCGGTCGCGCGCGAGCCAGTACTCGTCGGGGAAGCGCGCGCAGATCTTCGCGACCGCGTCGCGGATCTGCTCCTGCTCGGCGGTGAGGCTGAAGTCCACCGTCAGCGATCGCCCAGGATCGTTGCGCCCGCCGCCGCCAGCGCGTCGATCTCCGCGTCGGAGAGCCCCGCCTCGCGCAGGCACGCGCGCGAGTCCGCGCCGAGCGCGCGCGCCGGGAACGGCGCCTCCGGCACCGTCTGCGACCAGCCGCTCGGCACGCCGAGCGCGCGCAGCGGCCCCTCGGTCGGGTGCTGCTCCGCGCGCACGAAGCCGGTCGCGGCGAAGTGCGGGTCGTCGAGCAGGTCCTGCGGCGAGTTGATCGGCTGGTTCGGGATGTCGGCGCCGTCCAGGAGCGCGCGCCACTCGGCGGTGGTGCGCGTCTTCATCGTCTCGCCCACCCAGTTGTAGATCCAGTCGATGTTGCGCGCGCGCGCGGCGTGGGTGGAGAAGCGCTCGTCGCGCTCGTAGCGCGCCGGGTCGCCGAGCGCGGCGAAGAAGTTCCGCCAGTGCTTGTCGTTGTAGATGAGCACGCAGAGCCAGCCGTCCCGGGTCCGGTACGGGCGCCGGTCGCGCGAGACGAGGCGGCTGTACCCGGGCGCGCCGATCGGGGGCACGAACGTGTGCCCGCCGCTGTGGTCGCCGAGCACGAACTGGGCGACCGACTCGAACATCGGCACCTCCACCGCCTGCCCCTTGCCGGTGCGCTCGCGCGCGTACAGCGCGGCCGACACGGCGAACGCGGTGTGCAGGCCGGTCACGCGGTCGCCGACCAGCACCGGCGCGTAGCAGGGCGCGGGCTCGCCGTAGCGCTCCATCAGCCACGGGATCGAGGTCGCGCCCTGGATGAGGTCGTCGTACGCGGGCTTGTCGGCGTACGGCCCCTTCTGCGAGAAGCCGCACGCGCTCACGTAGATGATGCGCGGGTTGCGCGCCGCCACCTCCTCGTAGCCGAGCCCGAGCCGCCGCATCGCCGCCGGGCGCACGTTGGACACGAGCACGTCGGCGCGCGCCGCGAGCCGCAGCGCGGCCTCGCGCGCGGCGGGCTTCTTGAGATCGAGCACGAGGCTCCGCTTGCCGCGGTTGAGGTTGAGGTGGATGTGCCCCATGCCCGGGTGGCGCATCTCGCCGACGTGGCGCATGTTGTCCCCGTCGGGCGGCTCGAGCTTGATCACCTCCGCCCCGAGCTCGGCCAGGAGCTGGGTCGCGTACGGACCGAGCACGACCGTGGTCAGGTCGAGGACGCGGACGCCTGCGAGCGGACCGGGCACGGTGGCGCGCTCACTCCGGCTGGATGCCGGCGTCCTTGATGAGGCGCGTCCAGAGCGCGAGCTGGTCGCCCACGTACTGCGCGAACTCCGCCGGCGACTTCGACGGCCACACCTCGAAGCCGATGTTGGCGAGCTTCTCCTGCACCTCTTTCTCGGCGAGCACGGCGAGCACCTCCGCGTTCACCTTGTCGACGATCGGCCGCGGCAGGCCCGCGGGCCCGAAGATGCCGTTCCACGACGTCAGGTCGAACCCGGGGACCGCCTGCGCGACCGGCGGCACGCCGGGCAGGATCTTGGTGCCGCGCGCCGGGGTGACCGCGAGCGTCTTCACCTTGCCGCTCTTCAGCGTCGTCAGGCCGGAACCGAGGTCGACCACGTACATCTCGAGCTGCCCGCCGACGAGGTCGGTGAGCGCCTGCGGGCTCGACTTGTACGGCACGCCGACGATGTCCACCTTCGCCTGGCGCTTGATCGTCTCCGAGGCGACGAGCGAGGTGCTGTTCGGCGTGGCGTACGAGATCTTGCCCGGGTGCGCGCGCGCGTAGTCGAGGAGCTCCTTCGTGCTCGACACCGGCAGCTTCGGGTTGACCGCGAGCGCGAACGGCAGCTCGCCCACGCGCACGATCGGCGTGAAATCCTTGATCGGGTCGTAGCGCAGCGTCTTGAAGAGGCTCGGGTTGGCGGAGAACGGGGTGTTGGTCGCCATGAACAGCGTGTAGCCGTCGGGCTTCGCCTTCGCCACGTACTCGGCGCCGATCTGCGCGCTCGCGCCCGCCTTGTTGTCGACCAGCACCTGCTGCTTGAGCCGCTCGGCGAGCTTGTGCCCGACGATGCGCGCGACGCCGTCGGTGCCGCTGCCGGCGGCGAACGGCACCACCAGCGTGATCGGCTTCGACGGGTAGTCCTGCGCCAGCGCGGGGGCGGCGGCGAGCGCGAGCGCCAGCGCGAGTACGGTCCACTTCCTGGAATTCATTTCATCTCCTCCCTGCGCACCACGTTCTTCGGGTCCTCGCCATAGGGCGGGGTGTAGATCACCAGCACCTTCGCCGGGGTCGCGCTCGTCACGGTGAAGACGTGCATCTCGTCGGGCGGAAAGTAGCACGCGTCGCCCGGCCCGAGCTCGCAGCGCTCGCCGCCCACCTCGGCCACCGCGGTGCCCTCGAGCATGTAGCACACCTGCTCGATGCCCGGGTGGGCGTGCGGAGCCGCGCCGTGGCCGCGCTCGATGGTGCCGTGCACGACCTCGACGCGCTGCGCGTGGACCAGGCGCCGGTTGGTCGTGCCGGTGTGGTTGGCCGGATGGTAGCCGGGCACCTCGGCACCGCGGACGAAGTAGCGGCTCGCCATGTTCGAACTCCTACTTGAAGGTGATCGCCAGCCCCGGCAGCGGGATGCCGGAGAGCGTCGTGCTCCAGGTCTCGCCGGGCGCGACGTCGAGCGCGGCGGTGAGCGTGCCGGTCGTCACCACGTCGCCCGCCGCGACCGGGGGAAACTCCGGCAGCTGCGCGAGCACCTCGACGAGGTGCGCCATGGCGAGGAGCGGCGAGCCGAGGACGTTCGCCCCGGTGCCTGCGGCGACGCCCGCGCCGCCCCGGTGGAGCGCGAGGCGGAATGCCTGCAGGCGGCGCGCGCAGTCGGGGATCGCTGCGACCGGCACCGGCTCGCCGACGTAGAGCGCGCCGTGCAGACCGTTCACGGCGATGGTGTCGGCGACCTGGAACTTCCAGCCGGGGAAGGGGCTCTGCACGACCTCGAAGCCGTGCGCGATCCAGTCGATGCAGTCGAGCAGCGCGGCCTCGTTCGCGTGCCGCGGCGGCGCAGTCCGGAAGTGCAGCACGATCTCGGGCTCGATCTTCGGCGCGGCGAGTCCCGCGAGCGGGGCGGTCGCGCGCCCGCCGCGCGGGCGGAAGAGCGTGGTGTCGTACACGAAGCCCCAGATCGGCTCGCGCACGCCGTACTCGTCCCACAGCGCGCGGTTGGTGAAGCCGATCTTGCGGCCGACCGGCTGCTCGCCGC
Organism: Betaproteobacteria bacterium; assembly: GCA_019137045.1. GTDB lineage: Bacteria > Pseudomonadota > Gammaproteobacteria > Burkholderiales > SG8-39 > JAGVSZ01. Next base: position 13,943 of record JAGVSZ010000357.1, on the reverse strand, counting down.
GCGCGAGCCGGGCCGCGTGCACGCGCGCCGCGACCGCGTACGCGCGCGCGGCGTCGAACGCGGGGTCGCGCGCGCTGAACGGCGCGATCGTCTGCGCGCTGCCGAGCGCCCCGATCAGCTCGGCGGCGAAGCCCTCGACGTTCTCCATCGCGCCTCCCCCGCGCCCCTAGTGCCGCATCCAGGCCTGGAGGCCGTTCGCGCGGTAACGCGCCATGTCGAGGCGCTCGATCGCCGCCGGCCCGGCCGGGCAGGCGCCGGGCAGCTCCGCGCGCGGCAGCTCGACGACGATGAACGCGCTCACTTCGTAGCCGCGCGCGACCGCGCCGTCGTGGCACACCAGCAGGAGCGCGCCGCGCGGCCGCCGCGGCGTCACGCTGAAGAGGGTTGCATCGTCGGCGAGGATCGAGCCGGCCGCGGCGTAGCGACCGTCCTTGCGCGTCATGTACAGGTGCACCGGGCGCAGGCCGTCCTGCGCGCGATCGTGTTCCTGCCACAGCGCGACGTCGGGCAGGCTGTCGGCGTTGAAGTCGTCCACGAGGCGCGCCACCGGGTCGTCGAGCGAGCGCGCCTTGCCCTCGAGCGTGCGCGTCGCGAGAAAGTGCTCGAGCGGCTCGCCCACGTCCTTCTGCGCGGCCGCGGGCAGGGCGAGGAGCAGCGTTGCCGCGACGAGGGCGGCGCGCGGGGCCCCGGTCATGCGTGATACCGCGTCACCCGCCCCGCCTCGGCCATGGGACGAAGCACCCCGCAGGCACCCGCTCGGCGCGCTGCGCTGCCGGCCTCCACCCGGCGTCCCGTCATCGGTGATACGCCGTCACCCGCTCGACTTCGTTCTTCGATCCGAGGACCACGCCGATGCGCTGGTGCAGGGCGGTCGGCTGCACGTCGAGGATGCGGGTGCGCCCGTTCGTGGCCGCGCCGCCGCACTGCTCCACGATCAGCGCCATCGGGTTCGCCTCGTACATGAGCCGCAGCCGCCCCTCCTTGTGCTTGGCGTCGCGCGGGTACATGAAGATGCCGCCGCGGGAGAGGATGCGGTAGACGTCGGCGACCATCGAGGCGACCCAGCGCATGTTGAAGTCCTTCTCGCGCGGGCCGGTCTTGCCCGCCAGGCACTCGTCGATGTAGCGCTTCACCGGCGGCTCCCAGTTGCGCATGTTCGACACGTTGATCGCGAACTCGGCGGTGTCCGCGGGCACCTCGATCGGCTCGCGCGTGAGGAAGAACGTGCCGAGGTCGCGGTCGAGCGTGAACGCGGCGGTGCCGTGGCCGACGGTGAGGACGAGCATGGTCGAGGGTCCGTACACCGCGAAACCGGCGGCGACCTGGTTGCGCCCGGGCTGCAGGAACGCCTGCTCGTCCGGCTCGCGCCCCTCGGGACACGGCAGCACCGAGAAGATCGTGCCGATGGACACGTTGACGTCGATGTTGGACGAGCCGTCGAGCGGGTCCATCAGCAGGAGGTACTTGCCGCGCGGGTACTCGCTCGGGATGATGAACGGGCGCTCCAGCTCCTCGGACACCATCGCCGCGAGCTGGCCGCCCCAGAGGTTGGCCTCGACCAGGACCTCGTTCGCGACCACGTCGAGCTTCTTCTGCGCCTCGCCCTGCACGTTCTCGGTGCCGGCCGAACCGAGCATGTCCGCGAGCGCGCCCTGGGTGACCGAGTGCCCGATGCGCTTGACCGCGCGCGCGATCACCTCGATCAGGAGGCGGAGCTCCGGCGGGACGTTGCCGTGCTTGCGTTGCTGCTCGATCAGGTACTGGGTGATGGTGGCGCGGCGCATGGCACGTCCTTCACTGCGGACCGGCGGGGATTATCCGTCCGATCGCGGGCCGGCGCACGGCGCCGCCGCGCCGTCGCGCGCGCGCCGTCACTCGCCCTCGCCCGGCGCCGGAGGCGGCGCCGCGCGCGCCTTCACCTCGCCGCGCTGCACCTGGGCATGCTCTTCGAGCTGCCGGCGCACCGCGTCGAACGCCTCGCGCAGCGCCACGTACACGTCCTCGTGGTGGTCGCGGTTCGCGACGATCTCCCGCCCCGGCACGCGCACGTCGACGCGCACCACGTAGTGCTTGCCCTGGTGCTTGTGCCGGTGCTGCGCCTCGATCGCCACCCGGCAGTTCATCATGCGCGGGTGGAACGCCTGGAGCCGCGCCGCCTTCTCGCGCACCCGGGTCTCGAGCGCCTCGGACTGCGCAACGTCGTGGAAGTCGATCTGGAGCGGGACTTGCATGATGCTCTCGCTTGAATGAGTGGAACGGCCACCTCCATCCCACCTTACTGCCCGGGCATCCGCCGGGGTTTGACTGAAGTCAAACCGGCGGGCGCGGGCGCGAGCGCCTGCGCGGGCTCGACGGCGCACGCCGCCGCGCCGCCCATGGCCGCCGCGAGCTCCGCGCGCAGCGCGTCTGCGCGCTCCGCGTAGCGGGGCGAGAAGTGGAACGGCGTCACGCTGCGCGCGCCCGCGGCGCGCGCGATCGTCCCGGCCTGGTGCGCGGTGAGGTGCTGCTTGCGGGCCGCGTGCGCGACGTCCTGCTGCAGGAACACGCTCTCGATGAACAGCAGGTCGGCGTCCCGCGCCAGCGCGACGATGCGCGCGACGTTCGCGGCGTGGAACGCGACGTCGGTCACGTAGCAGAGCTTGCGGCCGCGCGCGAACTCGAGCGCGTGCTTCAGCTCGCCGAACGCGAGCACGCGCTCGTGCGCGCCTCCGCCTCCGCGCCACCGCGCGCGCACCGGCTGCTCGTCGCGCGCGCCCGCGAGCGCCGCGGCCTTGAGCTCGCCCACCCACGGCCCCGCCTCCAGGCCCATCTCGGCGAGCCGGTTCTTCCGCACGCTGACGTGCGCCTTCTCCTCCAGCGCGAAGCCGAGGCAGGGCGTGCGATGGTCGAGGAGCGCGCAGCGCACGCGCAACGACGCCTCGTCGAGGAGGACCCCGTCCTCGCTGCGCCCGTCCGGCAGCGGCTCGCGCGCGAAGCCGGTCCGGGTGCGGAAGCGCGCCGCGCGCGTGGCGCCCGCATCGTCGATCTCCGTCGCGTCGAGCACCAGTTCGACGTCGTAGCGGTCCACGCGGTCCCAGGTGTAGGCCGCGAGCCGGCGCTCGACCTGGTCGACGAAGCCCGGCGGCCCGTACAGGCGGATGCCCGCGTGCCGCCCGACGCAGACGCGCACGAGCCGGTCGAAGCCGATGAAGTGGTCCATGTGGGTGTGCGACACGAACGCGTGCGTGAGCCGCAGCAGCTTGCGCGGCGGGAGCGCGGCGTTGTCGCCGAGGTCGAAGAGCAGCGCGCGGCGCTCGAAGCTGAAATCGACGTACACGCCCGGGTCGCCGAACGGGTCGTTGACGAGGCGGGCGTCGAAGGCGGCGCGCATCGGGACGGGGGCGGGAAGCGAACGGCGTACGGGTCTATTATGGGCCCATGCGCATCGCGGTCGAGTGCTATGCCGGATACCGGGACGAACAGGAGCCGCGCGCGTTCACGCTCGGGGCGCGCCGCTTCGAGGTGCGCGAGCTCGTCGACCGCTGGCTGCACCCCGCGCACCGCTACTTCAAGGTGCGCGTCGACGACGGGCGCCTCTTCATCCTGCGCCACGACGCCGGCTCGGGCGAGTGGGAGCTCGCCGGGCTCGTCGGCCGCGCGCCGCACGGGGCGGGCGGTGGCGTGACGCTGCACTGACTGCGCGCGGCGCGGCGGGCGGGCGAAGGAGCGGGCGGAGACCCCCGACGCCAGGTTGCACGCCCTGCGGCGTTCACTGCAACCCACCCCGACTTTCGAGCCACCACACGATCAGTTCCCCCGAGCGCAGGATATGGTGCGTCATCGCCTTGCGCGCCTCGCTGGCGTCGTGCCGGGTGATCGCGCCCAGTATCGCTTCATGCTGAGCGACGTTCTCGCGCATGCGCCGCCCGTCCATCGTCAGGGCCGCGAGCATGACGCTGCGCGTGAAGCCGAGGTGCAGATCGCGAATCAGTTGCCGCAACCGTTTGTTGCCGCTCGCCTCGATCACCACGCCGTGGAACTCGTCGTTCGATTCGACCCAGTTCGGAACGTTCTTGAGATGGGCCTTGGCGTTTGACATCCGCGCCGCGACCGTCAGCTTCTCCACGGTGGCGGCGAATCGCTTCTGCGCGTTGCGCATGCGCTCGATCTGCTCGTCGGTGATCCATTCGACCGCCAGCGATATGGCCAGGCCCTCGAGCTCGGCCCGCACCTGATAGGCCTCGCGGATGTCTCGGGCATCCGGCGCAAGCACGATCGCGCCCTGATTGGGCACGTGCTGAATGACGCCCTTCGCCTCCAGCTGGCGCAGGGCTTCCCGGATCGGGGTGCGGCTGACCGCGTACTCCGCGGCGAGCGCCTCCTGGCGCAGGCGGCTGCCCGGCGGGTACTCCCCGGCGAGAATCCTCGCGCCAATGCGCTCGGCCAGACTGCCGACGAGCTTCGCTGCTGATGTGGCCATGGGGCCCGGCAAGCTTGCGATTGACGCCCAAGCTTGTAACGGCGGGCGCGTCGGGAGTCAAGATCGCGGATCCTTCGGCCTCCTGATTGCATCCATAAATCAATAGTCTATGCCCCAAGCAGACAAGATCGGGCGAGTTCCAGTACAGAATGCTATTGATTGGATCCAATATGTATGCTATTGGATGCCTCCAAGCCCATGACACGGCGGTGCGCGACGTCGGGATGTCCGGGCGTTTCTCGAACGGGAGAAGTCCTATGCTCAAGAGGTCTCTGCTGCCCGGTGCGCTGACGTTCCTTCTGCTCGGCGGTCTTGCCCAGGCGCAACAGGCCCCGCCGCAGCCGTCGCCGGTCAAGCGCACGCCGCTCGGCAAGGTCGAAGTGCCGGGATCCAACTATGAGGTCGTGTTCGGCATCACCGAACTGGCCGCCGGGTTCAAGTCGGGGCGGCATTCCCATCCCGGGCAGGTGCTCGCCTACGTCGCGGAGGGCGAGTTCTGGTATCTCGTCGACGGCCAGCCGGAGCGCATCTACAAGGTCGGCGAATCGCTCCAGTTGCCCGACCGCGCGATCCACAACGAAGGCGCCGCGGGAGCGAATCCCGTCAAGGTCTTCGCGGTGTTCGTCGTCGAGAAGGGCCAGCCCTTGGTCCAGCCGGCGCAGCCGCCGCACTAGGGCTCTGGCGCAAGCTCGAGGTTCGCGGGCGGGCGGGCCGCTCGTGCGAACGCGCGGCCGGCCGCGGCGCAGGGGCCTGCACCCGATCCTCGGCCTCGTCGGGCCGGGCGCGGATCGCCCGGGTCATTGCCCCGACGCGGGCGCGCCGCGCAGGTCGACCATGACGGCAGCGCGGCCCAAAGCGCGCGCGAACGTCGCGACCCGCGGTCTGGACGGGAAGTAGAAGAGGTGCGCGGGGCAGTCGCAGTCGCTCGAACCGAAGCCCGCCAGCGGAAGCGCGGCGTTGCGCAGAGCACCGAGCGCGCTTGCCCACGCGTGCTCGCGGCGCACCGGATCGGCGACGTACCAGACGCAGGCGGCGCGCGTCGCGCCCTTGAGCGCGTCGATGTGCCAGTGCAGCGGGCGCGCGGGATCGAGGTGGCGCGCGACGCGCGCCCGTAGGCCGCCCGGGCCGAGCGCGCTGCCGACGTAGACGTACGTCCCGGACCGCAGGTCGAGCGCACCGAGCCGGCCGACCTGCACGCGCGCGCATCCGGCGCTCTCGAGGATCAGCGCGTAGGTGCCGGGGGCGTCGGTCCGGAGCATCGAGCGCTGCGGTGCGGGCAGGGCGCTGGCAGCGCGGGGCGCAGGGCCGATCCCGCGCGCCGGCCCGCTGTTGGCCTCAGCCCGACTCCCGCGCCCGCGCCCGGACGCCGCGACCGGCGTCGCGCCCCCCGCATCAGAATTCCGCGAGCGAGCCGACGAAGCTCGCGAGCAGCGCGTTCACCTGCGCCGGCACCTCGAGCTGCGGGAAGTGGCCGACCCCGGCGATCACCTCGACGCGCGCGCCCGGCACGCGCCGCCGCACGAGATCGATCCACGCCGAGGACTCGCCCGCCTTCAGCGCGACGCGCTTGCGCTCCCGGCTCAGCGTGGTCGTCTGGATCAGCATGAGCGGCACCTGCACGGCGTCGAGCGCCGCGTCCATGCGCGCCGCGTCCCAGCGCGCCATCGCCGCGAACAGCGTGGCGCCGAGCTCGCCCGGCAGCCGCTTGGCCCGCGCCACGACGCGCGCCGCGTCCGCGCCCGGCCGCAGGAACATCGCGCCGAAGAACGCCTCGGCGAACGCGGGGAACCCGACGAAGTCGATCGCCGCGCGCATCGCCGCCTCGGCCTGCGCGGGATCCTCGTCGCCGAGGCGGCTGCCGTCGACCAGCACCAGTCCCGCCACGCGCGCCGGCGCGCGCACGTAGGCCTCGAGCACCACCCGGCAGCCGAGGCTGTGCCCGACCAGGATCGGCTCCCGCAGGCCGCGCGCGGTCACGAGCTGCGCGACGTCCGCCCCCAGCGTCTCGATCGAGCCGTCGGCGGCCCTGCCCGGCGTCCGCCCGTGCCCGCGCAGGTCGCACGCGAGCACCGCCTGCCGCGCGCCGAACTCCGCCACCTGCGCCGCCCAGTCGCCGTGGTCGCACGCGAGGCCGTGCACGAAGACGAGCTCCGGCACGCCGCTGCCGGCGGCCTGGACGAACATCGCGGCGCTCACCCGCACCCCCTTCGCATGCGGCGATGGTACACGCGCGCTCGGCGAAAGCCGAAAGTGCGGTAACTTCGGACCGCCGATTCCCCGAGTCCGCGCCGCCATGTCGAGATCCGAGGCCGCTGCCGCCGCAGCCGCCGCCCCGCGCCGCGCGCGCGGCGAGGCGGAGTCCACCTATGCGTGGCTGCGCCTCCTCGCCGCGCTGGTGATCTCGAGCATCGGCGGCGTCGGCATGTGGTCGGTCGCGGTGGTGCTGCCCGCGGTGCAGGCGGAGTTCGGCATCGCGCGCTCGGCCGCCTCGCTCCCCTACACGGTCACGATGCTCGGCTTCGGCTTCGGCGGCATCCTCATGGGGCGGCTCTCCGACCGCTTCGGCATCGTGGTGCCGGTGGTGATCGGGGCGGTGACGCTCGCGGCCGGCTTCTTCGCCGCGGGCGCGGCCACGAGCCTGTGGCAGTTCGCGGCCGCGCAGGGCCTGCTCATCGGTTTCCTCGGCAGCTCGTCGAGCTTCGCGCCGCTGGTCGCCGACACTTCGCTCTGGTTCACGCGCCGGCGCGGCATCGCGGTGGCGATCGTGGCGAGCGGCAACTACGTCGCCGGCGCGATCTGGCCGCCGGTCATCCAGCACTTCGTGGAGACGGCCGGCTGGCGCCAGGCGTACATGGGCGTCGGGCTCTTCTGCCTGGTCACGATGCTGCCGCTCGCGCTCGCCGTGCGGCGCCGCCCGCCCGCGCTCGAGGTGACGCCGGGCGCGACGCGCACCGCGCGCTGGTCGGAGCGGCCGCTCGGTTACTCGCCGGCGCAGCTGCAGTGGATCCTGTTCGCCGCCGGCATCTCGTGCTGCGTGGCGATGTCGATGCCGCAGGTCCACATCGTCGCGTACTGCGGCGACCTCGGCTACGGCGCGGCGCGCGGCGCCGAGATGCTGTCGGTGATGCTCGCCGCCGGCGTGGTGAGCCGCCTCGCCTCGGGCTGGATCTCGGACCGCATCGGGGGCCTGCGCACGCTGCTGCTCGGCTCGACGCTGCAGGGCCTCGCCCTGCTGCTGTTCCTGCCCTTCGACAGCCTCGTGTCGCTGTACCTGATCTCGGGCCTCTTCGGGCTGGTGCAGGGCGGCATCGTGCCCTCCTACGCGATCATCGTGCGCGAGTACTTCACGCCGAAGGAGGCCGGGGCGCGCGTCGGCACGGTCCTGCTCGCGACGCTGCTCGGCATGGCGCTCGGCGGCTGGGTGTCGGGCGCGATCTTCGACCTCACCGGCTCGTACCAGGCGGCGTTCGCGAACGGCGTGGCCTGGAGCGTGATCAACATGTCGATCGCCGGGTGGCTGCTGCGACGCGCGGCGCGGCGGGCCGCCGCGTGAGCAGTCCGGCCGACCCTTTCCTCCCGCTCCTCGCCGAGGCGTCCGGGCACCTGCAGGCCGGGCGCCGGCAGCAGGCGGAGTCGATCTACCGCGACCTCCTCGCGCGCGCCCCGGAGCACCCGGTGGCGACCCACTTCCTCGGCGTGTGCCTGGTGCAGTCCGGCCGCGCGCAGGAAGGCCTTGCGGCGCTCGCGCGGTCGATGCACGCGCTCGGCGCCCAGGCGCGGTTCCGGCACAACTACGCGCTGATGCTCGCGCAGGCGGGCGACCCGACGGGCGCGGAGCGCGAGCTCGAGGCCGCGATCGCGCTCGACCCGCGCAACGCCGCCTCGCACGGCTACCTCGGCATCGTCCGCCAGCAGGCCGGCCGGCTCGAGGCCGCGTCGGCCGCGTACGAGGCGGGGCTCGCGGTCGCGCCCGCCGATCCCTTCCTCGCGGCCAACTACGGCAGCTGCCTCCTCGCGCGCGGCGAGATCGAGCGCGCGATCGACTGGCTCCGGCGCGCGATCGAGGCCGCGCCGCACAACCCGGTCGCGCACAACAACCTCGGCTCGGCGCTGAACGCCGCCGGCGACGTGCGCGGCGCGATCGCCGCCTATCGCAAGGCGGCCGAGGTCGAGCCGCGTTACGCGCCGGCGTGGTTCAACCTCGGGCTCGGGCTGCGCGCGCTCGGCGACGAGAGCGGCGCGATCGAGGCGCTGCGCCGGGCGATCGAGGTCGGCCCCGATTTCGCGCCGGCGTGGCAGGCGTTCGCGGACGCCTTCGCGAAGAGCCGCTTCGTCGCGTGGAGCGCGCAGGCGGCCGCGGACCTGACGCGCGTGCTCCAGCACCCGGCGATCGACCCCGGCCCGCTCGCGGAAGCGGCGGCGAGCCTGCTCGCGCTCGATCCCGCCATCGCGCCCCTCATGCGCGAAGTGCCGGCCGGCGCCCGGCTGCAGGCAGCCGCGCAGCCGATGCTGCTCGCGCTCATCGAGAACGCGCTGGTGCCCGACCCGGCGTTCGAGGCGTTCCTGCGCGCCCTGCGCGCGAGCCTGCTCGCGGCGTGGCGCAACGGCGCGGCGCCGCCGGCCGCGGTCGACCTCGCGTGCGCGCTGGCGCAGCAGTGCTTCCTCAACGAGTACGTCTGGCCCGAGAGCGCCGCGGAAGCGGCGGACGTCGCGCGCCTCGCGGATGCCGCGCGCGCGGCGCCCGGGGTGCTGGAGATCGCGCTGCTCGGCGCCTACCGGCCGCTCGCGGCGATCCCCGGGCTCGCGCGTCCGGTCGGCGCCGGGGAGCCGTTCCGGCGGCTGTGGCGGCGCCAGGTCGAGGAGCCCGCCGAGGAGCGCGGCCTGCGCGACGCGATCGAGGCGCTCACGCTGATCGACGACGCGACCTCGCGCGCGGTCCAGCGGCAGTACGAGGAGAACCCGTATCCGCGCTGGCACCGGGTGCCGGCGTCGCTCGCCACGCCGTTCCCGCTGCGGCGCGCGCTGCGCGAGCTCGTCCCGCACGCCGACCCCGCGCGGCTGCGCGTGCCCGATGCGCCGGAGGTCCTGATCGCCGGCTGCGGCACCGGCTACCAGTCGGCGATCACCGCGCTGCGCAATCCCGGCGCGCGCATCCTCGCAGTGGATCTCAGCCGGGCGAGCCTCGCGTACGCGGTGCGCCGCGCGCGCGAGCTCGGCCTCGCGCAGGTGCGGTTCGCGCAGGCCGACATCCTGAAGCTCGGCGCGCTCGCCGACCGCTTCGACTTCATCGAGTGTGCGGGCGTCCTGCACCATCTGCGCGACCCGGTCGCCGGCGGGAAGGTGCTCGTGGGCCTGCTCCGCCCCGGCGGGGTGATGAAGCTCGCGCTCTACAGCGAGCGCGCCCGCCAGGGCGTGGTCGCCGCGCGCGCGCTGATCGCGCGGCACGGTCTGGGCGCCGATCTCGAGGGCGTGCGCGCGGCGCGGCAGCTCGTGCTCGCGCAGCCCGCGGGCAGCCCGGTCCGGGCGCTCGCGCTCGGGCACGATTTCTACTCCGCCTCGGGCGCGCGCGACCTCGTGCTGCACGTGCAGGAGCACCGCTTCACCGCCGCGCAGCTCGGCGACTTCCTGCGCGCGCTCGGGCTCGAGCTGCTCGGCTTCGAGTTCGGCGACCCGAGCGTCCCGGCCGCATACCGGCAACGCTTCCCGGACGACCCCGCCGCGACGTCGCTCGCGAACTGGGGGCGCTTCGAGGACGAGCACCCCGAGGCGTTCAGCGGCATGTACCAGTTCTGGGCCGCGCGCGCGGCGTAGCAGGCGGGCGCGCTCAGCTCGCCCGCCGCATCGCTCCGCCCGCCTCCGGGTGCCCGCCGCCGCGGCCGAGCGGCTCGTCGAGCGCCGCCGGCGCCGGCAGTCCGAGCAGGGCGTACAGCCGGCGCAGGTTCGCGCGGAAGAGCGCGTCGAAGCTCGCCACCGCGTGCGCCGGGTTGTAGTCGCCCAGCCACCAGAACCAGTCGGAGCCCTCGCACACCGCGAGCTGGCGCAAGGCGGCGGCGCGCGCGGGGCCGTCGAGCTGCCCGCCGTCCAGCACCCGGTCGAGGCTCGCCTTGGCCGCGCAGAGGAGATCCCACGCGCGGTTCTTCTCCGGCGCGCCGATCCAGGTGGTGAAGTCGCCGTACACCCAGCTCCCCGCCACCAGGCGCGCCAGGGCGCCGGTCTGCGCCCGCGCGCGCCCCGCCTCCTCGTCGCGCAGGCACTCGGCGAAGGTCGCGGTGCGGATCGACGGGTGCCGCGCGAGCCGCGCGTACAGCTCGTCGAGGAAGAAGTAGCCGTTGTACGGGTAGTACTCCCAGCAGTTCTCGCCGTCGAGGATCACGCTGACGAGGGGCGGGTCGTCGGGTGGCGCGCCCGCCGCGATCGCCTCGAGCTCGCCCACGAAGTGCGCCGCGGCGTCGCGCGAGTGCCACTTCGCGTACTCGAAGCCGATCAGGTCGGAGAGCCGGTCGTCGCGGAAGAAGCAGGTCGGGCCGGCCGCCCCGACGCGGTACGGGCGGTAGAGGAAGCGCGCCCGGTCCGCGGCGGGCTGGTCCGCGGCGCGCAGGCTCTGCGCGAGCACGCCCTCGCCCGAGGCGGTCCAGCGCACGCCGTGCGCGCCGAGCGCCGCGAGGAAGCGCTCCGACAGCGCGCCTTCGGCCGGCCAGACGCCGTCCGGGCGCAGGCCGAAGCGGCGCGCGTGGCTCTCGAGGGCCGACCGGACGTGGGCGTCGACGCGCGCCGCCCCGCCGGGGTAGCCGGCCGCCTCCGGCAGCGGCAGCCCGGGCTTCGCCTCGCGCGCGGCGGCGAAGTCGAGCAGGAGCGGCGCGATCGGGTGGTGGTGCGGCGAAGTGGACAGCTCCACCCGCCCGCCCGCGGCGAGGCGGGCGTAGCGCGGCAGGATGTCGCGCACGACCGCGCCGACGAGCGCGAACAGCGCCTGGCGGTCGGCGAACGTGAAGCCGGTGCCGGCCGCCATCAGCCGCGCCACCAGCTCGGAGCCGCGCCGCACCGTCTCGCCGGTCCAGGCGAGGTGGTACCAGGTCACCAGGTCGTAGTAGAACTGGTCGGAGAGATAGGCGAGCGCCGCGCGCCCCTGCCGCTCGAGGCCGCCGTAGAGCTCGTGCAGCGCGCGGTACGCCGGGTACGGCTGCACCATCTTCTCGTGGTTCGCGTGGAAGCAGCGCTCGATCGCGAGCGCGCGCTCGGCGGCGGCGAGCGGCGCCGCCGGGTCGCGGGCGAGCAGGGCGAGCAGCGGGTCGCGGATGCGCCCGGTGGCGAACTGGTCGCAGTAGTCCTCGAGCTGGTCGGCGAGCACCGGCACGAAGTTGACCGCGGCGCGCACCTCGGGGTGGCGCTCGAGGTGCGCGGCCATGTCGGCGTAGTCCTTCAGCGCGTGCAGGTACACCCACGGCTGCGCGAACTCGCCGCTCGCGCCGTCGCGGTACTCCGGCTGGTGCATGTGCCAGAGGAGGACGACCGAGAGGCGGGCGGGATCGGGCATGACGCCGGGCGGAGCGCGGGGCTGGGCCTAGCGGGCGTGGTGCACCTGCTGCCCGAGCATCTCCGGGGTCACGAGCACGATGCCGCGCTCGGTCAGGTGGAAGCGCGCGCGGTCCTGCGCCGGGTCGACCCCGATGCGCGTGCCGGAGGGCAGCGTGCACTCGCGGTCGATGACCGCGCGCCGCACCACCACGTCGCGCTGCATCACCACGTCGGGCAGCACGACCGCGTCCTCGACCGTGCAGAAGCTGTGCACGCGCACGTTGGAGAAGAGCAGCGAGCGGCGCACGAGCGAACCCGAGACGATGCAGCCGCCCGACACGAGCGAGTCGATCGCGGTGCCGCGCCGGCCCTCGTCGTCGAACACGAACTTCGCCGGCGGGAGCTGCTCCTGGTAGGTCCAGATCGGCCAGTCCTGGTCGTAGAGGTTGAGCGGCGGGGTGACCTTGGTGAGCTCCATGTTGGCCTCCCAGAACGCGTCCACCGTCCCGACGTCGCGCCAGTAGGGAATGCCCTCGCTCATGTTCACGCAGCTGCGGCGGAAGTCGTGCGCGATCACCCGGTACCCGCGCCCCACCGCGTGCGGGATCACGTCCCTGCCGAAGTCGTGGCTCGAGCCGGGCGCGTCGGCGTCGCGCACGAGCTGCTCATACAGGAACCCGGCGTTGAAGACGTAGATGCCCATGCTCGCGAGCGCGCGGTCCGGGCGCCCCGGCAGCGCCGGGGGCTGCGCCGGCTTCTCGAGGAAGGAGGCGACCGCGCCCTCGCCGTCCACCGCCATCACCCCGAGCGCGCGCGCGTGGTCGCGCGGCACTTCGACGCAGCCCACGGTGAGGTCGGCGCCGCGCGCGACGTGCTCGGCGAGCATCTTGCCGTAGTCCATCTTGTACACGTGGTCGCCCGCGAGCACCAGCACGTACCGCGGCGCGTGCCGGCGCAGGATGTCCAGGTTCTGGTACACCGCGTCGGCGGTGCCGAGGTACCAGGACGAGTGGATGCGCTGCTGCGCGGGCAGCAGCTCGACGAACTCGCCCATGCGCCCGTCCAGGCCGGCCCAGCCGCGCTGGACGTGGCGGATCAGGCTCTGCGCCTTGTACTGCGTCGCGATGCCGATGCGGCGGATGCCGGAGTTGACGCAGTTCGACAGCGTGAAGTCGATGATGCGGAACTTGCCGCCGAAGGGCACCGCCGGCTTCGCGCGCCAGTCGGTGAGCGCCTTGAGGCGCTCGCCGCGCCCGCCCGCGAGCACGAGCGCGAGCGTCTGGCGCGTGAGCTGCGAGATGTTGCGCGTCGCGCCGCCCTCGTGCGCGGCGGCGTGCGCGGCCGCGGGCGGCGGATGGGCGTGCGGCATCTCGTCGCCGTACTCCATGTGCGCGTGGATCGCCGGCGCGGCGGCGGGGGCGTCGTCCGGATCGGCCATCGGTCGCCTCGCCGCGCGCGCGCTCAGGCGCGGGTCCGTCGCGCGATGGCGGCGAGCAGCTGGTCGAAGGCGTCGGCGAAGAGCTTCACGCCGTCGGCGAGCAGCTCGTCGGTGACCGCGTCGAGCTCGATGCCGGCCGCGGCGAGGTCGGCGAGCGCGCGCCGCGCGCCCGCGACGTCCTCGGCGAGGCTCGCGCGCACGCGCCCGTGGTCGCGGAAGGCCTCGAGCGTGGCCGGCGGGACGGTGTTGACGGTGTCCGCCCCGATCAGCTCCTCCACGTACATCACGTCGCGGTAGTCGGGGTTCTTGGTGCTCGTGCTCGCCCACAGCACGCGCTGCGCCTGCGCCCCGCGCGCGGCGGCCGCCTGCCAGCGCGGCGCGCCGAACACCTCGAGGCAGGTCTGGTAGGCGAGCTTCGCGTTGGCGATGGCCGCGCGGCCCGCGAGCGCGCGCAGCCGCGCGCGTTCGGCGTCGTCGCGCGCCGCGGCGGCGCGCGCGGCGAGCTGCCGGTCCACCGCGGTGTCGATGCGG
>JAGVSZ010000396.1 GCA_019137045.1 Betaproteobacteria bacterium | reverse complement strand
CGCCGCCGCGGCGCCGGCGCCGCTCGCGACCGCGCAGGCCGTGGGCGACCGGTTCGTGCCGCGCCCGCCGGCGTTCCAGGGCACGCTCGGCGTCGCGCAGCCGGTCGCCGCGTACGCCGCGATGGTGGCGAGCGCTGCCGACCTCGCCGTCGACCGGGCACCGGAGGCGCCGGCGGAGCCGGACCAGCCGCTCGGCTTCGCGCTCGCGCAGCTCCACGGCGTCTACCTGCTCGCCCAGAACGCCCGCGGCCTGGTGCTCGTCGACATGCACGCCGCGCACGAGCGCATCGTGTACGAGAACCTCAAGCGCGCGCTCGACGCCCGGGAGCTCGGCGCGCAGCGGCTCCTGATCCCGGTCACCTTCCCGGCCGACGCGCTCGAGGTGGCGACGGTCGAGGAGCACGACGCTACGCTGCGCGCGCTCGGATTCGAGATCGCCGCGCTGTCCCCGACCGCGCTGGTGGTGCGCGGCGTCCCTGCCGCGGTCGCGGGCGGCGACCTCGCCGCGCTCGCCCGCGCCGTGCTGCGCGACCTGCGCGAGTTCGGCGCGAGCCGCGTCCTGACCGAGCAGCGCGACGCGCTGCTCGCGACGATGGCGTGCCACGGCGCGGTGCGCGCGAACCGCGCGCTCACCGTCCCCGAGATGAACGCGCTGCTGCGCCGCATGGAGGAGACCGAGCGCGCCGGGCAGTGCAACCACGGCCGGCCCACCTGGTACCAGCTCACGCTCGGCGACCTCGACAAGCTCTTCCTGCGCGGCCGCTGAGGCTCCGGGCGCGTGCCGATGGACGCGACCGCCGTCCTCCTGATGGGCCCGACCGCGAGCGGGAAGTCGGCGCTTGCGCTGGCGGTTGCGGCGCGCGCGCCGGTCGAGATCGTGAGCGTCGACTCGGCGCAGGTCTACCGCGGCATGGACGTCGGCACCGCGAAGCCGAATGCGGCCGAGCGGCGCGCGGTGCCGCATCACCTCATCGACGTCGTCGACCCGACCGAGGCGTATTCGGCGGCGCGCTTCCGCGCGGACGCGATCGGGCTCGTCGGCGAGATCGTCGCGCGCGGCCGCGTCCCGCTGTTCGTCGGCGGCACGATGCTCTACTTCAAGGCGCTGCGCGACGGGCTGTCGGCGCTGCCCGCGGCCGATCCCGGCGTCCGCGCCGCGATCGACGCGGAGGCGCGCCGGCGCGGCTGGCCGGCGTTGCACGCGGAGCTCGCGCGCGTCGATCCGGAGACCGCCGGACGCCTGGCGCCCGGCGATGCGCAGCGCATCCAGCGCGCGTTGGAGGTGTTCCGCGTCACCGGCGTGCCGCTCTCGCGGCAGCTCGTGGAGCGCACCGCACCCGCACCGTTCGCGCTGCACGCGATCGGCCTCGCGCCGGCCGACCGCGGCGCGCTCCACCGGCGCATCGCCGCGCGGTTCGACGCGATGCTCGCCGCCGGCCTGGTCGAGGAGCTGCAGGGCCTGCGCGCGCGCTACGCGCTCCACCCCGGGCTGCCGTCGATGCGCTGCGTCGGCTATCGCCAGGCGTGGCGCCACCTCGAAGGCGACTACGACCGGGTCGAGTTGCGCGAGCGCGGCGTCTTCGCCACCCGCCAGCTCGCGAAGCGACAGCTCACGTGGCTGCGCGGCTGGTCGGGCCTGCGGACCTTCGACTGCTTCGATCCGCAGCTCGCGTCCAAGGTCCTGGCGGCGCTCCGGCCGGCGGTCGAGGCGTAGCGCCGGCGCCGCCCGCGCGGGGCCGGACGAGGCGTTACCCGCCCCGCGCCGCGCCGTCGCGGCGCGGATCTGCAGCCCCCACCCATGCGTCGCCGACGCGCTGAACGGCGTGCACGCCGCTCGTCATCTCGCGCACCCGCACGGGATGGCCGCGGGCCTCGAGGTCGCGCTGCAGGCGCGCGACCGGCGTCCCCGCCTCGAGCTCGGTCGGGCCGTTGCGGCTGCCGAAGTGCGGCGCGTCGAGCGCGGCCTGGAGCGGCATGCCCCAGTCGAGCACCGCGACGAGCACGCGCGCCACGTAGAGGATGATGGCGTGCCCGCCCGGCGAGCCGACCACCAGCACCAGCCGGCCGGCCGCGTCGAAGACGAACGTCGGCGACATCGAGCTGCGCGGGCGCTTGCCGCCCTCGACCCGATTCGCGACCGGCCGGCCGCCCTCCGCGGCGACGAAGGAGAAGTCGGTGAGCTCGTTGTTGAGGAGGAACCCGCGGACGAAGCGGTGGTTCCCGAACGCGAACTCGATGCTCGAGGTGAGCGCGACCGCGTTGCCCTCGGCGTCGACGATCGAGAAGTGCGTGGTCGCGGGAAGGTCCGCCTCGACGCCGTCGGCGGACGCCGTGGCGCCGGCCGGACGTCCCGGCTGCGCATGCCCGAGCGACCGGTCCGCGGACACGAGCCGCGCGCGCTCGGCGAGGTACTCGGGCGCGAGCAGACCGGCGACCGGCACGCGGACGAAATCCGGATCGGCGACGTAGCGGTCGCGGTCGGCGTAGGCGAGCCGCGCGGCCTCCGCGAAGTAGTGCACCGCCTGCACCGGGTCGCGCGCATAGTCGGTGTGCGGCAGGCGCTCGAGGATGCCGAGGATCTGCAGCACGGCGATCCCGCCGCTCGACGGCGGTCCCATCCCGCAGACGCGGTAGGTGCGGAACGCGCCGCAGACGGGCGCCCGCTCCTGCGCCCGGTAGGCCGCGAGATCCGCGGTGGTCATGTCGCCGCCGCCGGACTGCACCGCGGCGGCCACGTCCGCCGCGATCCCGCCGCGATAGAACGCGCCGGCCCCTCCATTGGCCACCTCGCGCAGCACGGCCGCGTACTCCGGATTGCGGAGGATCGTGCCGACCGGCTTGGGCCGCCCGCTCCCGTCGAAGAAGTAGCCCGCGGCGAACGGGTCGCGTGCGAGCCAGCGATCCCACTCGAGAACCGCGTGCAGGCGAGGGGAGACCGGGAAGCCCTGCTCGGCGAGCGCGACCGCCGGCTCGACGAGCGTCGCCCACCCGAGCCGGCCGTGATCGCGGTGCGCCGCTTCCAGGGCCGGCAGCAGCCCGGGCACGCCGACCGACTTTCCCGACAACACCGCGTCGATGAAGCCGACCGGGCGGCCGAACTGGCCGATGAAGCGGTCGGGCCGCGCCGCGGCGGGCGCGGTCTCGCGCCCGTCGTAGGTGCGCACGCGCCGGTCCGCGGCCGAGTAGTGGACGATGAACGCGCCGCCGCCGAGCCCGGAGGATTGCGGCTCGACCAGGCCGAGCACGAGCTGCACCGCCACTGCGGCGTCCATTGCGCTGCCGCCGCGCGCGAGCACCGCGTAGCCGGCGTCGACCGCGAGCGGATGCGCGGCCGCGACCATGAAGCGCTGGCCCGTCGCCGTCTTCTTGGACGCGACGCCCGAAGGCGGCTCCGGCGCGAGCTGCGCGAGCGCCACGGCCGCCCAGAAAAACAAGGGCAGCCCGCAGGCTGCCCTGGTGAGGAGCGCGGTGACGCGCGCCGGCGTCACTTCGCCACGCTGATCTCGACGCGGCGTCCCTCCGCGTCCTGGCCCGCCCCGACGATGACCTCTTCCGGCTTCCTGAGGTTGATCCGGTCTTCGGCGACGCCGGCGGCCTTCAGCGCGTCGCGCACCGCCATGGCGCGCTGCTTGGCGAGCTCGAGGTTCTGCTCGGCGTTGCCGCTCTTGTCGGCGAACCCCGAGAGATCCACCTTGAGGCCGGCGTTCTGCTTCATGGCCTGCGCCACCGCGGCGACGGTCTTCTGATCCTCCCCGCCCAGCGTCGTCTTGCCGGTCTCGAAGTACAGGCGGGCCGGGAGCGCGCCCGCCGGAGCCGGCGCAGGGGTCGCGGCGGTGACCGGTGCCGCGGCGGGCGTCGCCGGCGCCGCGGCGGTGAGCGCCGCAGGCGCAGTCGCCGCGGCGACCTTGCCGTGATCGCCCCCGCCCGCCATCAGCGGCACGATCAGCAGCGCGACGATGTTGATGATCTTGATGAGCGGGTTCACCGCCGGGCCGGCAGTGTCCTTGTACGGGTCGCCGACCGTGTCCCCCGTCACCGCGGCCTTGTGGGCGTCGGACCCCTTGCCGCCGTGATTGCCGTCCTCGATGTACTTCTTCGCGTTGTCCCACGCGCCGCCGCCCGTGGTCATCGAGATGGCGACGAAGAGACCGGTGACGATCGTGCCCATCAGCACGCCGCCGAGCGCCTGCGGGCCGAGCGCGAGCCCGATCACGATCGGGATCAGCACCGGCAGCAGCGACGGAACGATCATCTCCTTGATCGCCGCGCGGGTGAGCATGTCGACCGCCGTGCCGTACTCCGGCTTGGCCTTGCCTTCCATGATCCCCGGGATCTCCTTGAACTGCCGGCGCACTTCCATCACCACCGAGCCGGCCGCGCGCCCCACCGCCTCCATCGCCATCGCGCCGAAGAGGTACGGCACCATGCCGCCGATGAAGAGCCCGATGATCACCATGTGGTTCGACAGGTCGAAGCTCAGGTGCTGGCCGGCGCTCTCCAGCGCGTGGGTGTAGTCGGCGAACAGCACCAGCGCCGCCAGTCCCGCCGAGCCGATCGCGTAACCCTTGGTGACCGCCTTGGTGGTGTTGCCGATAGGCGTCGAGCGCCACGATGATGCCGGTCATCGACAGCATCGAGGTCGCCGCGATCGCGATGCCGTACAGGCCGGCCAGCCAGTAGGAGAGGAAGATCGCGACGCACACCGCGATCACCGGCCAGGCGGTGGCCTTCATCGACACGCCGATGCCGGCGATGATGTTGGTCGCGTGCCCGGTGGTCGAGGCCTGCGCGACGTGCTTCACCGGCCTGAACTGCGTGCCGGTGTAGTACTCGGTGATCCACACCATGAAGCCGGTGAGGACGAGGCCGACCACGGCCGCCGCCCACAGCTGCCACACCGCGACGAACTTGCGCCCGCCCGCGACGTCGAACGGCACGCTCGCCAGCACCTCGCCCATGATCCACTGGGTGATCGGATAGAACGCGACGAGCGCCAGGATCCCCGCCACCCACAGGCCGCGATAGAGCGCGGGCATCACGTTCTTGTCGCCCGCCTTCGCCTTCACGAACCAGGTGCCGACGATGGAGGCGATGATCGAGAAGCCGCCGATCACGAGCGGGTAGATGACCGCCGCGGCGGAGGTGGTCTTCACCATCAGCGCGCCGAGCAGCATGGTCGCGATCAGCGTCACCGCGTAGGTCTCGAACAGGTCGGCCGCCATCCCGGCGCAGTCGCCGACGTTGTCGCCGACGTTGTCCGCGATCACCGCCGGATTGCGCGGATCGTCCTCGGGGATGCCGGCCTCGACCTTGCCGACGAGGTCGGCGCCGACGTCGGCACCCTTGGTGAAGATGCCGCCCCCGAGCCGCGCGAAGATCGAGATCAGCGACCCGCCGAAGCCGAGCCCGACGAGCGGCTTGAGCGTCTCGATCAGCGGCTGGCCGCCCTGCCCGGCCGCCTGCAGCAGCCAGAAGTAGCCGGCAACGCCGAGCAGCCCGAGGCCCACCACCAGCAGGCCGGTGATCGCGCCGCCGCGAAACGCCACCGCGAGCGCCTCGTTCAGCCCCTTGCGCGCGGCCTCGGCGGTGCGCACGTTGGAGCGCACCGACACGTTCATGCCGATGATCCCGGACAGCCCGGACAGGATCGCCCCGATCGCGAAGCCCCAGGCGGTCGGCCACCCCAGGCCGGGCACGAGCCCGATCACGACGAAGAGCACCAGGCCGACGATCGCGATCGTGTAGTACTGGCGCCTGAGATAGGCGACCGCGCCCTGGCGCACCGCCCCGGCGATCTCGCGCATGCGCGCATTGCCCTCGGGCTGGCGCAGGATCCAGCCGATCGAGTAGAAGCCGTAGACGATCGCGAGGACCGCGCAGCCGAGCGCGAACAGAAGTGCGGTGTTCATCGATTCCCCCTCATTGCGACGGGCGATCTTCGGAGCGTGCGCGACGCGCGCGCGTCGCCGGCAGCCCGGGCCCGGGTTCTTGAAAGGCGCGGATTATAGCCCGGGCGGGGGCTACGGATCGAAGCGCGCAAGCCGCCGCGCCACCGGCGCGTTGCGCAGGCGCACGTAGTCGGGCAGCCCGTTGCGGTAGGCGGGGTAATCCTCGCCCCGCACCAGCGGGGAGAGGTATCGGCGGCACGCGGGCGTGATGTGAAAGCCGTCCGCGTCGATGAACTCGCGCGGCATCGTGCGCTCCACGTTCGCCACGTCCTTCAGCTCGGCGACCCCGACCTTCCAGCGGTAGGGCTGGTCCGCGACCCGCACGATCGTGGGCATCACCGCATTGCGCCCCGCGAGCGCGAGCCGGACCGCGGCCGCACCGAGGCGGTAGGCCTGCTCGACGTCGGTGCGCGAGGCGATGTGCCGCGCGGCGCGCTGCAGGTAGTCGGCCACCGCGGCGTGATGCTTGTAGCCGAGCCGCGCGGTGATCAGGTCGGCGACCAGGCGCGCGGCGCCGCCGAGCTGCTTGTGGCCGAACGCGTCCTGGAAACCCGTCTCCGCGACGAACTTGCCGTCCGCGCGCCGCAGCCCCTCCGAGACCGCGATCGAGCACCAGCCGAGGCGCGCCACCGTCGCCTCCACCCGCGCGAGGAACTTCGCCTCGT
The DNA here is from genome assembly GCA_019137045.1 of Betaproteobacteria bacterium. GTDB lineage: Bacteria > Pseudomonadota > Gammaproteobacteria > Burkholderiales > SG8-39 > JAGVSZ01. Next base: position 3,166 of record JAGVSZ010000396.1, on the reverse strand, counting down.
CGAACGGCACCTCGGGAAAGAGCAGGACCTGCGGCCCGTCGCCGGGCCGCTCCGCCGCGAGCCCGCACGCGGCGGTGATCCAGCCGGCGTGCCGCCCCATCACTTCCAGCACGAACACCTGCGTCGACGTGGTGTGCATCGAGGCGACGTCCAGGCTCGCTTCGCGGATCGAGGTGGCCACGTACTTCGCCACCGAGCCGAAGCCGGGACACACGTCGGTCAGCGGCAGGTCGTTGTCGATCGTCTTCGGGATCCCGATGCACCCGACCTCGTACCCGAGCGACGCGCCGATCGCGGACACCTTGTAGGCGGTGTCCATCGAGTCGTTGCCGCCGTTGTAGAGGAAGTAGCGGACGTCGTGCGCGCGCAGCACCTCGATCAGGCGCTCGTACTGGGCGCGGTCCTGCTCGGGCGTCTTGAGCTTGTAGCGGCACGACCCGAAGGCCGCCCCCGGAGTCTCGCGCAGGCGCGCGATCGCGGACGCGGTCTCGCGGCCGGTGTCGATCAGGTCCTCGGCCAGCGCGCCGATGATTCCGTTGCGCGCGGCGTACACCTTGCCGATCCGGCCGCGCGCCGCGCGCGCGGCCTGGATGACGCCGGCGGCCGTGGCGTTGATGACGGCGGTCGGTCCGCCCGACTGGGCATAGAGGACGTTGGGGGGTCTCATGACGCGTGCACCGACGAAGGGCGGTTCCATTATCCCGCGCCGGAGCGGCACGGCCCAACTTCCGCGGCGACGCCGCCGCGCTCGCCCCTCGGCTAGGTCAGGGCGGCGAACGCCCGCGCGCGGATCTCGTCCACGGCGCCCACGCCCGAGATCTTCCGGTACTGCGGCGCGCGCGCGTCGCCCGTGGCCGCCCAGCGGGCGAAATAGTCGACCAGCGCCCGGGTCTGGGCGTGGTAGACCTCGAGCCGCTTGCGCACCGTTTCGGCGCGATCGTCATCGCGCTGGATCAGCGGCTCGCCGGTCACGTCGTCGCGATCGGCCACCCGCGGCGGGTTGAAGCGCACGTGATAGGTGCGCCCCGATGCGACGTGCACCCGCCGCCCGCCCATGCGCGCGACGATCTCCTCGTCCGGGACGTCGATCTCGAGCACGAACTCGACCGTCACGCCGGCGGCGCGCATCGCTTCGGCCTGGGGCAGCGTGCGCGGGAAGCCGTCGAAGAGGTACCCCTCCGCGCAGTCGGGCCGCGCGAGGCGCTCCTGGACGAGCGCCACCACGATGTCGTCGGAGACGAGCTGTCCCGAGTCCATCACCTTCTTCGCCGCGAGGCCGAGCGGCGTTCCCGCCTTCATGGCGGCCCGCAGCATGTCGCCGGTCGAGATCTGCGGAATGCGGTAGCGCTCGGCGATGAACTGCGCCTGCGTGCCCTTGCCGGCGCCGGGCGGGCCGAGGAGGATGAGTCGCATGCGGGCCGGTGGGGCTCTTCGGTTGGCGAAGCGATGACGATAGCCTCTCGGCCGCGACCCGGTCAAACCGGCGGGCCGGCGCGCGCGTTCAGGCCGGCCCGGCGAACAGCCGGCGGGTCCGCTCCAGATCCTGCGGCGTGTCCACCCCGGGCGGAAGCTCCGCGTCGGCGACGATGACCGCAATGCGGTGGCCGTGCCAGAGCGCGCGCAGCTGCTCGAGCGCCTCGAAGCGCTCGATCGGGGCGGGGGCGAGTTTCGCGTAGGCACGCAGGAATCCGGCGCGGTAGGCGTACAGCCCGAGGTGGTGGAAGGCGGGCAGGCCTTGCGGAAGCGCGGCCGCGGCGCCGCCGGCGGCGATGGCGTCGCGCGCGTACGGGATCGGCGCGCGGCTGAAGTAGAGCGCGTAGCCCGCGTGGTCGCAGACCACTTTCACCACGTTCGGGTTGCGCATCCGGTCCGGGTCGGTGATCGGCACGCAGGCGGTGGCCATCGCGGCCGTGGTCCGCTGCGCGAGGGCGTGCGCCAGCCGGCCGACGAGTTCGGGCGGAACGAGCGGTTCGTCGCCCTGCACGTTCACCACCAGCTCGTCGTCGGCGAGCCCGAGCGCGGACGCGGCCTCCGCCAGGCGGTCGGTCCCGGACGCATGGTCCGCGCGCGTGAGCAGCGCGTCGCAGCCGTGCTCGCGCGCCGCGGCGACGATCCGCGCATCGTCGGTCGCGATCCAGACCGCGCCGGCGCCGCTCGCCCGCGCCCGCTCGGCGACGCGCACGACCATCGGCTTGCCGCCGAGGTCGGCGAGCGCCTTGCCGGGCAGCCGACTCGACGCGTAACGGGCGGGGATGAGGACGGTGAAGCGCAGCAGCCCGGGCATCGCGTGGCCCTCCCGCGCGCTCAGCGCTTCGCGCGCCAGGACTCGAGCTCGTCGGCCGAGAGGCGGCGCGCCTCGTCCTCGAGCATCACCGGGATGCCGTCGCGGATGGGGTAGGCGAGCCCGCTCTCGAGTGCGATCAGCTCCTGCGCCTGCCGGTCGAAGATGAGCGGCCCCTTGGTGACCGGGCAGACGAGGATGTCAAGCAGCTTGGGGTCCATGGATGCGCGCCGCGAGCAGGTCCGCGAGACGCGGATCGACCCGCGCCTGCACCCGGAGCGCGACGAGATCGTCGCGGCCGAATGCGCGGCATTTTACTGCATCCTTCTCGGTCATCAGCACGCTGTCGCAGTCGGCGAAGTCGAGCTCGGACGCGCGCCAGGGGTGGTGGTCGGGAAAGGCGTGCGGCACGAACTGCAGCCCGAGGCCGCGCAGCGTGGCGAAGAAGCGGGCCGGATTCCCGATGCCCGCGACGGCGTGGAGCCGCCTGCCGCGCAGCGCCGCGAGCGCCACCTCCTCGCCGCGCCCGCCGACGCGTCGGAAGCCATCCGGGACGAGGCGCATCTCGAACGCGCCGGCCGCCGCGCCGCCGTTGACCACCACCGCGTCCACCGTCCGCCCGGCCGGCTCGCGCAGCGGCCCGGCCGGCAGCAGCAGCCCGTTGCCGTGGCCGCGCTCGTCCTCGACCGCGATCTCGAAGTCGCGCGCGAGCGCGTAGTGCTGGAGCCCGTCGTCGCACACCAGCACGTCGCAGCGCGGATGCACCGCGAGGAGCCCGCGCGCCGCCGCGACGCGGTCGCGCCCGATCCACACCGGGACGCGGCTGCGCTCGGCGAGCAGCACCGGCTCGTCGCCGCAGCGCGCCGGGTCGCCGTCGGCAGGGAC
>JAGVSZ010000513.1 GCA_019137045.1 Betaproteobacteria bacterium | reverse complement strand
GCCGCAGCCCCTGTCGCGACGCCCGCCGCGGCGCCGGCGCCCGCCCCGGCGGCGGTGGCTGCGGCGCCTGCGGCACCGGCCCCCGCCGCAGCGCCCGCGCCCGACGTGACCGCCCTGCTCCAGAAGCACGGCTGCCTCGCCTGCCACCAGGTCGACAAGAGAGTCGTCGGCCCGTCCTACAAAGAGGTGGCCGCCAAGTACGCCGGCGACAAGAACGCGGTGGCGCTGCTGGAGAAAAAGATCAAGGCCGGCGGCGCCGGCGTGTGGGGTCAGGTGCCGATGCCGCCCCATCCCCAGCTGAGCGACGCCGACCTGCAGGCGATGGTGACCTACATCCTGGCGCAGAAGTAGCGGCTCACCGCGCGCCCCTGCGCACGGCCTGATAGGCGTACACCGCCGCGCCGAGCGCGACGCCGACGAGGTCGGTGACCGTGCCCGGGTGGATGCAGAGCAGGGCCGCGGCGATCATGACGACGCGCAGGGGCAGCGCGAGCGGGCCGCGCGCCCAGCCCTCGGTCCCCGCGCCCAGGAACAGCACCCCGAGCGACGCCGTGATGCCCGCCTGGATGATCTCCGGCCACGTGCCCTGCATGAGCAGCACCGGGCTGAAGAAGAACATGAACGGGACGATGAACGTGGCGAGCCCCATTTTCAGCGCGATCCACGAGGTCTTCCAGGGATCGGCGTTCGCCATGCCGGCCGCGGCGAAGGAGGCGAGCGCCACCGGCGGCGTGATCGCCGAGATCACCGCGAAATAGAAGATGAACATGTGCGCCACCAGCGCCGGCACCCCCATCTTGATCACCCCGGGGGCGATCACCGCCGCCGCGATCGCATAGGCCGCGGTCGTCGGCATCCCCATGCCGAGGACGAGCGCCACGAGCGCGGCGAAGAGCATCGCGACGAGCTGGCTCTGCCCGGCGAGGGCGAGCAGCAGCTGCGAGAAGCGGCCGCCGATGCCGGTGAGCGCGATCACGCCGACGATGATGCCGGCGCACGCGCACACCGCCACGAGCTGGGTGCAGTCGCGCGCCGCGGTGACGAGCCCCTCCCGGGTACGCGTCCACCCGAACAGCGCCGCCAGGACCAGGATCGCCGCCAGCGCGACGGCGAGCGCCCCCCACTCGCCCAGGCCCGCCGGCGCGGCGCCGGTGACCCAGGACGGCACGTAGTAGAAGAGCGCACCGAGCACCACGATCGACACCACGCGCGCGAGCAGCCGGCGGCTCACGTCGAGCGCGCGCAGGCGCGCCGCGTGCGCCTCGTCTGCGCCCAGGTCCGCGAAGCGGTGGGAGAGAAAGCCCGCGATCATCGCCGCGCCGATGCCGAGCGCGCCGGCACGGAAGGGCGACAGCCCGTCGACCAGCGCCCAGATCAGCACGGCGATCGGCGCAAACAGGTAGAGCAGCGACAGCATCCTGCCGAGCGGCGGCAGCTCGTGGCGCGCGACGCCGCGCAGGCCGAGGCGGATCGCGTGCAGGTCGACGTGCACCCAGCAGGCGACGTAGAAGAGGATCGCCGGCATGATCGCGGCGAAGGCGATCTCGCCGTAGGCGATGCCGGTGATCTCGGCCATCAGGAATGCGCCGGCGCCCATCACGGGCGGGGTGATCTGGCCGCCGGTGGAGGAGGTGGCTTCGATCGCCGCGGCGGTCTCCTTCTCGTAGCCGACCCTGCGCATCATCGGGATCGTCACCATGCCCGAGGCGACGACGTTCGCGACCGCCGAGCCGGAGATCGTGCCGACCAGGACGCCGGAGGCGACCGCCGCCTTCGCCGGACCGCCGCGCGCCCAGCCGAACACCGCGTTGCAGAGGTCGTTGATGTAGTCGCCGACCTTCGACACGGTGAGGAACGCCGCGAAGGTGACGAACAGGATGATGTAGGTGGACGACACCTGCGTCGTGACGCCGAAGATGCCGTACTCGCTGTAGATGTAGGTGAAGAACCGGTCGATCCCGAAGCCCTTGTGCTCGAGCACGCCGGGCATCCACGGCCCGACGAAGGCATAGACGATGAACACCGCGGCGATGATCGGCAGGGCGAGGCCCGCGGTGCGGCGCGAGAACTCGAGCACCAGGAGCGTCCCGGTGAGCCCGGTGACCACGTCGCCGGTGGTGAACTGCGCGCCGGCGCGAAACAGCAGGCCGTCGAGCTCGACCGCGACGTAGACCGCGCAGGCGATCGAGGCGGCGACCAGGCCCCAGTCGTACCACGGCACGCCGGTCCGCCGCGTGCGCGCAAGCGGGGCGTAGAGGAGGAACCCGAGCGCCGCGCCCCACCCGACGTGGATGGCGCGGAAGAGCAGCGGCTCGAGCGGATGGAAGTTGAGGACGAACAGGTGGAAGAGCGTGAACCCCGTCGCGAGCGCGGCGAAGGTCCGCGCCTCCCAGCGGCGCAGCGTCCGCCGGTTGCCGCCGAACTCCTCCTCCGGAACCGGCGCCGGCGCAACGCGCCCGTCGTGGCCGTGCTCGTTCCCGGCGGTCATTCGCGCCCCCCCTCCCCGACGGCGCAGGCCGGCGCTCAGGCTCCCGGCCCGGGCGCGGCGCGCGGATCCGGCTCGCCCGCCGCGGGGCTCAGGCCGGCGGCAGCAGGTTTGCCGGCACCGCGATGCCCTTTTCCTTGAAGTACCGCACCGCGCCCGGGTGGAACGGCAGGAAGGTGTTGCGGTTCCAGTTCTCGGCCAGCGTCTCCTTCGCGGCGGCGTGCCCCTTCACCATCGCCGCGTTGTTCTCCAGCACCGTCTTGGTGACCGCGTAGACGAGGTCCTCGGGAAGGTCCTTGTGCGCGATCGAGAAGTTGTACACCCCGACCGTCTTGTGGTCGGCGGTCTGCTGCTTGTAGGTCGCCTTCGGGATCACCGAGTCGGACAGCTCGGGCAGCGCCTTCTTGAGCTTCGCGATCTCCTCGTCGGTGTAGGTGAAGAAGGTCACCTTGTTGGTCGTCTCGAGCTCGGAGTAGGCGGCGATCGGGATGCCGGCGCAGAACGGAAAGACGTCGATCAGCCCGTCCTGCAGGTTGGCCGCGATGTCGGACGCCTGCCCGTTGCGGATCGTCGCCTTGATGCCGAGCGCCTCGAACATCAGCGGGAAGTAGGTGCCGCAGGTGCCGGCGCGCGGACCGACCCCGGCGCGCTTGCCCGCGATGTCCTTCACGCTGCGGATGCCCGATTTCTCGAGCGCGACGAAGTGGAAGGGCGTGTCGTACATCGGGAACATCGCGCGGATGTTGCGATGCTGCTTGCCCTTGGTCCACTCGCCCTTGCCCTCCCAGGCCTGCAGCGCGACGCCCATCGTCACCATCCCGAAGTCGATCTGGCGCGAATCGGTGAGGATGATGTTCTGGTTCGGGCCCTGCGTCTGCTGCGTGCTGATGTTGGTGCCGGCCTTCTCGTTCACCAGGCTCGCCCACACCTGGCCGTACACGAAGTACGTCCCGCCGACCGACGCGGTGCCGAGGGTCAGGTTCTTGGGCCAGCCGGGTTTGGCCTGGCCGTGCGCTGCGGCGGCGAGCCCGACCGCGCAGACCGCGGCCGCAATCGCTCGGATCACTGTCACTGGCTGCATCGCTTGCTCCTCGAAAATGATGGGTCCGGAGGCGCGCCGGGTCTGATTGCGCTCCCGCCCGGCTGCGCCGCAACGCCGTTTTTCACCGCTTGTCGCCCGCAATCTAGCATCCGGGTCGGGCAGTTTCAACGCTGCGCGAGCGTGCGCCGGACCGGCCGCGCCCATCGGCTAGAATGGTCCGCCCCTCCCACAGCACCGCGCCGATGCTCCCGCAGCCCACCATCGAAGCCGGCGACTCCCGCGCCGAGCGCATGCGCCGGTCTCCCGGCCGCGCGGCCGCGGCCGGGCTCGAGCAGGCCGTACCGGCGTGAAGCTGCTCTTCGTCCTCGACCCGCTCGCGTCGATCAAGACGTACAAGGACACCTCGTTCGCGATGATGGTCGAGGCCGCCGGGCGCGGCCACGAGATCCACTTCGCGCCGCAGGAAGGGCTGATGTGGAAGGACGGCCGCGTCCTCGCCGAGCACGCGCGGCTGCACCTCGTCGACGGGGAGAAGCGGCTCGGCAACCCGTCCTTCCACGACGCGCACTGGTACCGGCTGGAGGTGCCCCCGCGCGAGACCCCGCTCGCCGGGTTCGACGCGGTGCTGATGCGCAAGGACCCGCCCTTCGACATGGAGTACGTCACCAGCACCTGGCTGCTCGAGGCGGCGGCGGGCGACGGCGCGCGCGTGTTCAACGACCCGCGCTCGATCCGCGACTTCAGCGAGAAGCTCGCGCTCGCGAAGTTCCCCCAGTTCACCGCGCCCACGCTCGTCACCCGCCTCATGCCGCAGGTGCAGGCGTTCATCGATGCGCACGGCGACGTGGTGCTCAAGCCGCTCGCCGGGATGGGCGGCGAGTCGGTGTTCCGGGTCGGCGACCGCGACCCGAACCGCAACGTGATCGTCGAGACGCTCACGGCGCACGGGCACCGCACCATCATGGCGCAGCGCTACATCCCCGAGATCCGCGACGGCGACAAGCGCATCCTGCTGATCGGCGGGGAGCCGGTGCCGTACTGCCTCGCGCGCATCCCCAAGTCGGGCGAGTCGCGCGGCAATCTCGCCGCGGGCGGCACCGGGGTGGCGCAGCCGCTCTCGCCGCGCGACCGCGAGATCGCCGCGGCGCTGGCGCCCGAGCTGTGGCGCCGCGGGCTGCTGCTCGTCGGCCTGGACGTGATCGGCGAGTTCCTCACCGAGGTGAACGTCACCAGCCCGACCTGCTTCCAGGAGATCACCCAGCAGACCGGGTTCAACGTGGCGGGCCTGTTCGTCGACGCCCTGGAACGCGCGGCCGGGGCCTGAGCGCGTCCCTCCCGGGCCTGTCCCGGCCTCCCCGCGCCGGGGTAAACTTTCAGCAGTTTCAGCGGGTTCGGTGATCCAGGCGGTCGTATGGTCGGCATTCTCATCGTCGCGCACGGGGCGTTCGGCGAAGCGCTCATCCACAGCGCGAGCCACGTGCTCGGCAAGCGGCCGCTGCGCGTGCGGCAGGTCGGCATCACGGTGCACGACGACCCCGCCGCGATCCTGCCGCAGGCGCAGAGCCTGGTGCGGGAGCTCGACGCCGGCAGCGGCGTCCTGGTGCTGACCGACATGCTGGGCGCGACGCCGTCGAACATCGCCGCCCGCCTCGCCTCCCCCGGCCGGGTCGAGATCGTCGCGGGCGCCAGCCTGCCGATGCTGATCCGCGCGCTCACCTACCGCGACGCCCCGCTCGCGACGGTGGTCGCGAAGTCGGTGAGCGGCGGGTGCGAGGGCGTGGTGCACCTGAGCGGCGACTGGGAACCGCATGCCGCAGCGTGAGGTCGAGATCGTGAACAAGCTCGGCCTGCACGCCCGCGCCTCGGCCAAGCTCACCCAGACGGCGAGCCGGTTCGCGGCGGAGGTGTGGCTGTCGCGCAACGGCCGGCGGGTGAACGCGAAGAGCATCATGGGCGTGATGATGCTCGCGGCCAGCCGGGGCAGCCGCATCGCGATCGAGACCGACGGTGCCGACGCCGACGAGGCGCTCGCGGCGCTGGTGAGCCTGATCGAGGACCGCTTCGGCGAAGGCGAGTGATGGGCAAGCCCGAGGCCGCGACGGTGGAACGCGCGCTCGCCGCGCCGGCGGGCGCGAGCTTCACGCTGCATGGGGCCGGCGTGTCGGGCGGGATCGCGATCGGGTGCGCGCACCTCGTCACCGCAGCACGCCTCGAGGTGCCGCACTACGAGGTCGCGGCCGACGCGGTCGATGCCGAGCTCGCGCGCTTCGACGACGCGATCGCGGAGGTGCGCGGCGAGCTGATCGGCCTGCACGCCGCGGTGCCGACGGACGCCCCGGCGGAGATGGGCGCGTTCCTCGACCTGCACCTGATGATCCTCGACGACTCGACGCTCTCGCAGGCGCCGCGCGAGCTGATCCGGACGCGGCGCGTCAACGCGGAGTGGGCGCTCGTGCACCAGATGGAGATGCTGGTGCACCGCTTCGAGGAGATCGAGGACCCGTACCTGCGCGAGCGCAAGGCCGACGTGCAGCAGGTGGTCGAGCGGGCGCTGAAGGCGATGCTCGGCACCGGGCACGCGCCGCCGCCGCCGGAGCGCGAGGAGGACATCATCGTCGTCGCGCACGACTTCTCGCCCGCCGACATGCTCGCGTTCAAGCAGCACCGGTTCGCGGGGTTCGTCACCGACCTGGGCGGGGTCACCTCGCACACCGCGATCGTCGCGCGCAGCCTCGGGCTGCCCGCGATCGTCGGGCTGCACCGCGCGCGGCACATGATCCGCGAGGGCGAGCTGCTGATCGCGGACGGCGCGGCCGGAGTGCTGATCGTCAACCCCGACCGCCAGGTCCTCGCCGAGTACCAGCTGCGGCGCAGCCAGCTCGACCTCGAGCGGCAGAAGCTCAAGCGCCTGCGCACCACCCCGGCGGCGACGATCGAGGGCGTGCCGGTCGAGCTCGCGGCCAACATCGAGCTGCCCGAGGACGTCGAGCAGGCGCTCGAGGCGGGCGCGACGGGCGTCGGGCTGTTCCGCAGCGAGTTCCTGTTCATGGGCCGCATGGAGCTGCCCGGGGAGGACGAGCAGTTCGAGGCCTACCGGCAGGTGGTGGCGGCGATGGGCGGCCGCCCGGTGACGATCCGCACCCTCGACATCGGCGCCGACAAGACCGTCAACGGCGCCGACCGGGCGGGCCCGAACCCCGCGCTCGGCCTGCGCGCGATCCGCTTCTGTCTCGCCGAGCCGCAGATGTTCCTCACCCAGCTGCGCGCGATCCTGCGCGCCTCGCACTACGGGCCGGTGCGGCTGCTGGTGCCGATGATCGCGCACGCGCACGAGGTCGACCAGGTGCTGCACTACGTGCAGCAGGCCAAGGCGGGTCTCGCGCGCGAGGCGGTGGCGTTCGATGCGGCGCTGCCGGTCGGCGGCATGATCGAGATCCCCGCCGCGGCGCTCGCCCTGGGCGCGTTCGTGAAGCGGCTCGACTTCCTCTCGATCGGCACCAACGACCTGATCCAGTACACGCTCGCGATCGACCGCACCGACGACACGGTCGCCCACCTGTACGATCCGCTCCACCCCGCGGTGCTGCACCTGGTCGGGCACACGATCCGCACGGCGCACAGGGCCGGCGTCCCGGTCGCGGTCTGCGGCGAGATGGCGGGCGAGGTCGCGCTCACCCGGCTCCTGCTCGGCCTCGGGCTGCGCCAGTTCTCGATGCATCCGGCGCAGCTGCTCGCGGTCAAGCAGCAGGTGCTGCGCTCGTCGATCCCGGAGGTGGAGGTGATGGCGCAGCGCATCCTGCGCAGCGACCACCCCGAGCGCACGCGCCAGCTTCTGGCTAAACTGAACGCATGAGCAGGAGAGACCCCGTGCTGCGCGAGATCACAGGCGTGAGCCACGATCCCGGCGGGAACGCCCGGCGCTGGTTCCACGACGACTACTTCGACCTCTTCGTGCGCCAGGACGAGCACGGCGAGATCGTGGGCCTGGAGCTGTGCTACGGGGTTGGCCACAGCGAGCACGCGCTCGTGTGGAAGAAGGGGACCGGACACTTCCACGACGGCCCGCAGGCCGACCGCTTCAACGCCGACGACCTCGCGGCGCGCTTCGCCGCCGAGTGCGGCGAGGTCCCCCACCGCATCAGCACCTCGGTGCTGCGCACCATCCGCGACTACGCGCAGGTCGGCTCCCCGGCACGGCAGCCGCGCCGCCGTTACCGCCGCGAGGGCTGGCAGGGCCAGGAAGAGGGCTGAGCGTCCCGCGCGGGCGCGTTTGACAGCGCGTCCGGGCATGCGGTACCTTGCCCCCGACGCGCCGATTTGAGCTCAGCTTGCGGGCGCGGTCCCGGACCCCGGTCCGGGGCGAAATCCTGCTAAAGCGACGGCGACCCGTTCAGGCAGAGCAAAGCTGAACGGGTCTATTTTTTTGTGCGCGCCGCGCGAGCACCCGGGCGGCGCGCCGGAACACCGCCACGACTTGCCGGCGCAGCCGATCGCATGAGTCCGAACACGCGCCCCCAACCCTCCTCGGTCGGACCGGTCGTCGCGCGGCGACTGCGGTTCGACGCCCCGCTGCGCTGCCGCAGCGGCGGCACGCTCGCCGCGTACGACCTCGTGTACGAGACCTACGGCCGGCCGAACGCCGCGCGCTCGAACGCGGTGCTCGTCTGCCACGCGCTGAACGCCTCGCACCACGTCGCCGGGTACTACGCGGACGACCCGCACAACGCCGGCTGGTGGGACAACATGATCGGGCCGGGCAAGCCGGTCGACACCGACCGCTTCTTCGTCATCGGCGTGAACAACCCGGGCAGCTGCTTCGGCTCGACCGGGCCGATGTCGACCGATCCCGCCACCGGGAAACCGTACGGCTCGACCTTCCCGCTGATGACCTGCGAGGACTGGGTGGAGGTGCAGGCGCGCCTCGCCGACCGTCTGGGCATCCGGCGCTTCGCCGCGGTCATGGGCGGCAGCCTCGGCGCGATGCAGGCGCTGCAGTGGACGATCTCGTATCCGGAGCGCATCGCCAACGCGATCGTGGTCGCGGCCACCCCGAAGCTCACCGCGCAGAACATCGCGTTCAACGAGGTCGCGCGCCGCGCCATCGTCACCGACCCCGACTTCCACGGCGGCGACTTCTACCTGCACGGGGTGAAGCCCAAGCGCGGGCTGCGCCTCGCGCGCATGATCGGACACATCACCTACCTGTCCGACGACGCGATGATGGAGAAGTTCGGGCGCGTCCTGCGCTCGGGCTCGATCGGCTACCACTTCGACGTCGACTTCGAGGTCGAATCGTACCTGCGCCACCAGAGCGACAAGTTCGCCGAGTACTTCGACGCGAACACCTACCTCCTCATCACCCGCGCGCTCGACTACTTCGACCCGGCGCACGCGCACGGCGGCGACCTGTCCGCGGCGCTCGCGGGCGCGAGCGCCCGTTTCCTGGTCGTCTCGTTCACCTCCGACTGGCGCTTCTCCCCTGCGCGCTCGCGCGAGATCGTGAAGGCGCTCATCGACAACCGCCGCGACGTGGCCTACGCGGAGATCGACGCGCCGCACGGCCACGACGCGTTCCTGCTCGACGACGCGCGCTACCACGCGGTGGTGCGCGCGTACTTCGGCAACGTCGCGCGCGCGGTGGGGGCGGACGGGTCCGGGGTGGCGGTCGAGCTGCCCGGCGAGCCGCTCGCGCGCCGCGCCGCCAGCGACGCCCTCGCGGGCGGGTTCGCGGCATGACCCCGGCGAAGGCGAACGGCCGCGACGGCCTCGCCGGCCGGCCGGATCTGGCGGCGATCGCCGCGTGGGTGCGCCCGCAGGCGTCGGTCCTCGACCTCGGCTGCGGCGACGGGCTCCTGCTGCGGCACCTCGCCGAGACGCGCGGCGCGCGCGGCTACGGCGTCGAGGTCGAGGACGAGAAGGTGATCGCGTCGGTCGCGAACGGCGTGAACGTGATCCAGGCCGACCTCGAGCGCGGCCTGTGGGGTTTCGACGACGGCTCCTTCGACTACGTCCTGCTCTCGCTCACGCTGCAGGCGGTGCGCCACACCGAGGCGATCATCCTCGAGATGCTGCGCGTGGGGCGCGAGGCGATCGTCACCTTCCCGAACTTCGGCCACTGGCACGCGCGCTGGCAGGTCGCGCTCGGCGGGCGCATGCCGGTGTCCGACACGCTGCCCTACCAGTGGTACGACACGCCGAACGTCCACCTCTGCACCATCCGCGACTTCGAGCGCTTCTGCGCCGGGCACGGCATCCGCATCCTGGAGCGGCTGGTCCTGCACGGCGGCCGTCCGGTGGGCTGGCTGCCGAACCTGCGCGGCAGCCTGGCGGTGTTCCGGTTCGAGCGGCGGGCGCACTAGCGCCGCGGAGGATGCGATGACCCAGACGGGCGCCCTCGTGGAGGCGCTGAAGCGCGCCCTGAAGGCTCGCAACATCACCTACGCGCAGGTGGCGCGCGCGATCGCCCTGAGCGAAGCGAGCGTCAAGCGCCTGTTCTCCCAGGAGAGCTTCACGCTCAAGCGCTTCGACGAGGTGTGCCGCTTCGCCGGGGTGGACATCGCCGAGCTCGCGCGCGCCGCCGAGTCGAAGGAGCGCGAGATCTCGCAGCTCACGCTCGAGCAGGAGCGCGAGATCGTCGGCAACCGCAAGCTCTTCCTCGCCGCGGTGTGCGCGCTCAACCACTTCACCTTCGAGCAGATCGTCCAGACCTACGATCTGACCGAGGCGGAGCTCGTGCGCCTGCTGATGCGCCTGGACAAGCTGAAGTTCATCCAGCTCGCGCCGGGCAACCGCATCCGGCTGCTGGTGTCGCGCACCTTCTCGTGGCTGCCCGACGGCCCGATCCAGCAGTTCTTCAAGACCCAGGCGCAGCACGAGTTCTTCCGCACGCGCTTCGACCGCGAGGGCGAGCTGATGCTGTTCGTGAACGCGATGCTGTCGCGCGCCTCGGCGGCGACGATGATCGAGCGGCTGAAGCAGGTCGCCAACGAGTGCTCGCGGCTGCACGAGGAGGACGTGCACCTGCCGCTCGACCGGCGCTTCGGCCACAGCCTGCTCGTCGCCATCCGGCCCTGGAACATCCAGGCCTTCCGGGACCTCGAGCGCCCGCGGCAGGCGGGCGCGGGCGTCCAGGTGCGGCGGAGCGCGCCGAAGAAGTGAGCGCGCCCGCGCCCCCCGCGCCGCCGCGGGCGAGCCTGCTGCGCTCGAAGTTCTTCTGGGTCGCGCTCCTCTACTTCTCCGAGGGCTTCCCGCTCGGCGTCTTCTACGAGCTCTTCCCGGTCTACTTCCGGCAGCAGGGGGTCGATCTGCGCTCGATCGGGATGCTCAGCCTGCTCGGGCTCGCCTGGACGCTGAAGTTCCTGTGGGCGCCCGCGGTCGATCACTACCGCCACCACCGCCTCTGGATGGCGACCGTGGACCTCGCGATGGGCGGCGTGCTGCTCGTGTTCGCGGCCGCGGCCGGCTTCGGGCCGTGGGTGTGGGCCCTGATCGGGCTGTTCACCGTGCTCTCCGCCACGAACGACATCGCGATCGACGGGTACACGATCGAGCTCCTCGACCGCGACGAGCTCGGGCTCGCGAACGGCGTCCGGATCGCGCTCTATCGCGTGGGGATGCTCGCGTCGGGCTTCGTCCTGATCCTGTCCGACTGGATCACCTGGCCGGGAGCGTTCGCGTGCGCCGCCGCGATTCTCGCCGCATGCGCGATCGGGGTGCTGTTCGCGCCGCGCGAGCGCACAATCGACCGCCCGCCCGACATCACGCTCGCGGTCGAGCTGCGGCGCATCCTCACCGACCCGGGGCGCCTCGCGATCGTGCTCGCCTTCGCGCTCGGCGTGCTGTGGCTCGCCGACCGGGCGGCGAAGTGGTCGAGCGCCTATCCGCCCCTCTGGAACATCGCGCTCGGCACGGCCGCCGCCGCGCTCGCGGTCGGCTCGATCGGCGCTCGGCGCGCGGGCGCTCGCCCCGCCCCCGCGGCGGACTCGACGCGCGGGCCGATGTTCGGTGCGCTGATGGCGCTGCTCGAGCGCCCGCACATCTGGCCGGTGCTCCTCTTCATCCTCATCTTCAAGCTCGGCGACGCGTCGATGGGCTTCATGGTGAAGCCGTTCTGGGTGGACGCCGGCTTCACCGCGACCGAGATCGGCCTCGTGTCGGTCAACATCGGGCTCGGCCTGTCGATCGCCGGCGGCCTCGCCGGGGGCTGGTACACCGACCGCGCCGGCATCTTCAGGGCGCTCTGGGTCCTCGGCCTGTGGCAGGCACTGTCCAACGTCGGCTACGCACTCGCCGCGTCGCTCATCCCGTACGGTCCGGGCGCGTCGCCCGAGCTGTGGCACCGCGCGGTGCTGTACGCGGCGAGCGCGGCCGAGTCGTTCACCGGCGGGCTCGGGACGGCGGCGTTCCTCGCCTTCCTCATGGCGATCGTCGACAAGCGCCACTCGGCCACCGAGTACGCCCTGCTCTCGTCGGTGTTCGCGCTCTCGCGCTCGCTCGCGGGCTGGGCGGGCGGTTTCGGCGCGGAGGCGATGGGCTACGCGCCGTACTTCCTGCTCACCTTCTTCCTGTCTTTCCCCGCCTACGCGCTGCTGCCCTGGGTGCGGCGGATGCTCGCGCGCGCCGCCGCGCCGGCCGCGCCGGCCGCGCCGCCGGGCGCTTCGCCGCCTTCCTAGCCGGCCGCTTCGCCCCGAGCGGGGCGGCGCTCACCAGCACCGCCGCGATGATGCACGGCGCGTCGCCGCGCACGCTCCACGAGTGGTTGGTCCCGCGCTGAACCAGGACGTCGCCCGCCCTGAGGAGCGTCTCCCCCTCGTCCATGATCGCGTGGATCTCGCCCTTGAGCACGATGATGTAGTCGACGGTCGCCGTCTTGTGCATCATCGGATCGCTCGAGTGAGCGTCCTGCGCGTGCCCGGCGCCAATCGAATCGAATCCCGCGCGCCCGTCGGTCCTGCCGCGCCAGGCGCTGTCCGGCGGAAACTCGACGATGCGCAGGATCGTGCCGCTCTTCGGCGGCTCGAGGCGCACCGGCCGGTCCGCGTTGTCGGCCGAACCTTCGTTGCGGGCCGGCGCGCCCTTGGTCTCCCACAGGTCGGTCAGCGCGAGCCCCGGCATCGAGGCCATCTCCTTCACGTTCGGGGCGAGCCCGTCCGCGATGAACACCGACCGCCCCCGGGCATCGTGCCCGGTGAGCACCCTGCGCACTCTCCAGATCATCACTTTCTCCTCTCGTGGAACCGGCGCCTAAAGCAGTGCCACCGCGAGCTGCGGGAATGCGATCACCGCGAGCAGCACCAGGAACATGATCACCGCGAACGGCGCCGCGCCGGCGAAGACGTCGTTGAGCGTGATCGGGCTCTCGTTGCCGAGCGTCGCCTTGATGACGAACACCGCGATCCCGAACGGCGGCGTGAGCAGCCCGATCTCGACCGCGAGCAGGGTCACGATCCCGAACCAGATGAGGTCGGTCCCGAACGCCACCAGCGACGGCAGCACGAGCGGGATGGTGATCAGCATGATCGAGCTCGAGTCGAGGATGGTGCCGAGCAGCACCACCACCGCGACGAAGATCGCGAGCAGCCCCCAGAACCCCAGCCCCGAGTCCACGATCAGGACCCGCAGCAGCTCGGTCACGCCGGAGACGGCCAGCATCCTGGAGTACAGGCTGGCGGAGATGATCAGGAAGCAGATCGCCGCGGTGATGTGCGCGGTCTCGACCAGCACCGTCCACAGCCCGCGCCAGTCGAGCCGGCGCTTGGCGAGCGCGAGGACGAGCGCACCGGCCGCGCCCACCGCCCCCGCCTCGGTCGGGGTGAACACGCCGCCGTACAACCCGCCGAGCACGAGCGCGACGAGCAGCACGACCGGGAGCAGGCGCGCGGCCATCTGCCCCACGCTCATCGTCGCGCCCCCTTCGTCCGCCACCGCGCGCCCGCCGACGAACGCGGGCCAGAACCGGCCCAACACCAGGATGCCGATGCAATACGCAATGGCGAGGACGATGCCGGGGATGATGCCGGCGATGAAGAGGTCGCCGATCGATTTCTCGGTGAGCACGCCGTAGAGGATGAGCAGCAGGCTGGGCGGGATCAGCATGCCGAGCACCGAGGAGCCCGCCACGACGCCGACCGAGAAGCGCGGCGTGTGGCCGTAGCGCAGCATCTCCGGCACCGCGACCTTGGTGAACACCGCGGCCGAGGCGATGCTGATGCCGGTGATCGCGGCGAACACCGCGTTCGCCGCCACCGTGGCGATGCCGAGCCCCCCGCGCACGCGCCGGAAGATCTGCTCCGCGACCTCGAAGGTGTCCTTGCCGATGTCGGCCGTGCTCACCAGCAGCCCCATCAGGACGAACAGCGGCACCACGCCGAAGACGTAGTCCGAGATCGCGTCGTTCGCCGCCAGCGCGAGCAGGTTGGCGGCGACGCCGACCTCGCCGCGGATGATCCAGACCCCGACGAACGAGAGCAGCATCAGCGCCACCCCGACGTACATGCCGGCGTAGATGAGCGCGAGCATCACGCCCACCGACACCAGGCCGATGACGGTCGCGTCAGTCACGGACGACGGGGGCGGCAGGGGCGGCCGGTGGCGCGCGCCCGAGCGCGCCGCGCAGGTCGCCCCAGGCGAGCAGGCAGAACTGCACCACCATCGCGGCGCAGCCGACGATGATGATCACCTTCAGCGGCCCGGTCGGGATCTGCACCACGCCGGTCGAGCCGTAGAACTCCCGGTTGGCGAACGCCTGCTGCGCGAGCGGCCAGGTGGTGACCAGGATGATCGCGAACAGGGCGGCGCCGATGAGGTCGTACGCGAGCTGCAGCGCGCAGGCGACGCGGGGGGCGCCGGACGCGATGCGCGCGAACAGCACGTCGGCCCGGGTGAGGCCGCCGACGCGCAGGGTCTGCGGGAGCTGCAGGAAGACGATGCCGACGATCGAGAACTGCACCATCTCGGCCACGCCGAGGATCGGCGCGTCGAGCAGCCAGCGGCTCAGGACGTCGGCGCAGATGAGCGCCATCAGGAACAGGATCCAGCCCGTCCCGACGGCCGCGAGCAGCGCGGTCAGCGCGCCGAAGCCGCGCCCGGAGCCCGCGTCAGCCATCGGACCGCCCCGCCCGTGCGCCTGCGCGGGCGGTCGCTCACTCCTTGTCGAAATCGCGCGGGAACTTGAACCCGGTCGCGCGCACCGAGTCCATGTACGCCGCGAGCACCTTGCGCGCGGGAGGGCCGGCCTGCTTGATCCAGTCCTTGGTCGGGTTCGGGATGAGCTTCACCATCCGCGTGCGCTCCGCGGCGCTCAGCGGCGTCAGCTTGCCGCCGCCCTTCTGCCACGCCGCCTGAGCGGACTCGATGCGCGCGGTCTGCTCCAGCAGGTAGGCTCCCTTGTACGCGTTCGCGCCCTTGCGGAACGCCGCCTTCACCTCCTCCGGAAACTTGTTCCAGCGGCCCTTGTTGATCGCCACCGCGCCGGCGTACATCGCGCCGAAGTCGACCACGGTGAAGTGCGGCGCGACCTCGAACAGCTTCGCCGGCACCGCCGAGGTCACGAACGCCACCGCGCCGTCGTACACGCCGGTCTTGATGTCGTTGTAGAAGGTGTTGAGGCTGCCCTGCACCCCGACCGCACCGGTGTTCTTGAACCAGGCGAGGTTGGGCCCGGCGCCCCCGATCTTCTTGCCCTTGAGGTCCTCGAGGCGGCTGATCGGGAAGTTGGTGGCGAAGCCGTAGTTGTCGATCGAGAAGCCCGCGAGGTACACGACGCCGAACTTGTCCCACTCCGCGGTGAGCTCGGGCAGGGCCTGGACGTAGTCGATCGACTTGGTCACCACGTTCGCGTCGGCCGGGCCGAAGGGCACGAAGTAGGTGACGTTGTTGAGCGGCAGCTTGGCCGACTGGAACACGGTGGCGACGATGCCCATGTCCGAGATGCCCTGCTGCATCGTCTCGAGCTCCGAGCCGATCTTCGCCAGCGTCCCGCCGTAGGCCTCGTTCCAGGCGATCTTGTACTTGCCGGTCCGGGCGAGCTCCGCGTCCACCGTCGGGACGAAGGTCTCGCGGATGTGCTTCACCCACAGGAAAATCGGCGGATGGCCCGCCGCAACGGTGAGGCGGATCGTCTCCTGCGCCACGGCAGGCACTGCAAAGGCGAGCACCGCGACCGCCGCGGCCGCGCGAAAGCGATCGAGCATTCCATTCCTCCCTCTTGCCGCTCCGCGCGGTTGCGCGGAGCGTGGAGGATACTGCGCTCGCGGACGCACTTCAACGTGGCGCGCGCGGCGCGCTGGGCGCGTCGCCGCGCGTCAAATCTGCGATGATCGACAGCCTCCCGCGGCCCGGCGCGAGCGCGGCCCGCGGGGCGCGGGCACATCGCGGGCACATCACGGGCACATCTTGGGAGCAGGGAAATGAGGCTGGTGACGTTCACGGCGCGCGCGGGCGGGCCGCGGGCCGGGGCTCTCGTCGACGGGGACCGCAAGGTGGTCGACCTCCAGGCCGCGCACGCGGCCCGCTACCGGGGACGGCGCTCGCAGGACCTCGCGAGCGTGCTCGCGATCGCGGCGGGCGGAGACGGCGCGCTCGAGCTCGCGAGTTCCCTCGCCGGCGCACGCCGGCGTCCGGCGTCGGCCGTGCGGCCGCGCGCGGAGGTGAGACTGCTCGCGCCGATCCCGCAGCCGCCGCAGATGCGCGACTTCCTGTGCTTCGAGAAGCACCTCGTGCAGGCCTTCCAGGCGGCGCGCAAGGTGCGCGCCGCCCAGTCGCCGGACCCCGAGGCGGCGCTGCGCGAGATGGAGGCGAAGGGCATCCTCGCGATCCCGCAGACCTGGTACGAGCGCCCGATCTTCTACCACCCCAACCGGCTCAACGTCGTCGGCCCGGACGAGGACGTGCGCTGGCCGTCGTACTCGGGCGCGCTCGACTTCGAGCTCGAGTTCGGCTGCTTCATCGGCAAGCCGGGCAAGGACGTCCCGCGCGAGCGGGCGCGCGAGCACGTCTTCGGCTACACGATCTTCAACGACGTCTCGGCGCGCGACGAGCAGACCAAGGAGATGCCGGGACAGCTCGGGCCCGGCAAGGGCAAGGACTTCGACACCGGCAACGTGCTCGGCCCCTGCCTCGTGACCGCGGACGAGCTGCGCGATCCGTACCGCCTCGCGATGGCGGTGCGGGTGAACGGCGAGGAGTGGGGGCGGGGAAACTCGAGCGAGATGCGCTGGCGGTTCGAGGACTGCATCGCGCACGTGACGCGCTCGGAGACCGTCCACCCCGGAGAGTTCTTCGGCTCCGGGACGGTCGGCGGCGGCTCCGGCCTGGAGCAGATGCGCTTCCTGAAACCGGGCGACGTGGTGGAGCTGGAGGTCGAGGGCATCGGCGTGCTGCGCAACCGCTTCGTGAAACCGGGGGGGTAGGCCATGGCCGATGCCTTGCGCGGCTTCACCATCGACCGGCGCGGGATCGGCTTCGTCGGCCGCGACCTGCAGCGCCCCGAGTGCATCCTCGCCGAGCGCGACGGCACGCTCTGGGCGGCCGACGCGCGCGGCGGGGTGGTGCGGATCGCCCCCGACGGCGCGCAGGCGATCGTCACCCAGACCGAAGCGGCCCAGTTCGCGGGGGCCGCGAGCGACGCGGAGCGGTTCGTCGCCGGCACGCTGCCGAACGGCCTGGCGTTTGCCGCGAACGGCGACCTGCTGATCGCGAACTTCGGCACCGACCGCCTGGAGATCATGACGCGCGCCGGCGCGAGCCGCGTGCTGCACGACTCGATCGACGGGCAGCCGATCGGCAAGGTGAACTTCGTGCTGCGCGACTCGAAGAACCGCCTCTGGCTCACCGTGTCGACGCGCATCAGGAACTGGATGCAGGCGATCGACCCGGCGGTCGCGGACGGCTACGTCGCGCTCGCCGACGAGCGCGGCCTGCGCATCGTCGCCGACGGCTTCCGCTTCACCAACGAGATCCGGCTCGACGCGCGCGAGGAGTGGCTGTACATCGTGGAGACGACCGGGCAGTGCGTGAGCCGCATGCGCGTGCAGCCCGACGGGTCGCTCACGCGGCGCGAGGTGTTCGGGCCCTCCAGGCTCGGCCGGGCCGGCTTTCCGGACGGCATCGCGCTCGACCAGGAGGGCAACGTCTGGGGCACGCTCGTCATGTCGGACGTGATCTTCGTGATCACCGCCGCGGGGGAGTACCTCGAGGTGCTGGACGACGGCGATGCGGCCGCGAGCGCCGCGCTCGAGCAGGCCTTCCGGGCGCGGCGGGTCACGCCCGAGACGATGCTCGCGGCCGGCGGAAAGCTCGCGCCCTGGTTCGCGAGCCTCACGTTCGGCGGACCCGACCTGCGCACCTGCTACATCGGCAGCCTGCGCGGCACGCGCATCCCGTATTTCCGCGCGCCGGTGGCCGGGCTGCCGCTGGTCCACTGGCACGAGCGCTGAGCGGGCGCCGAGGAGGCCGCAATGCCACGCAAGTTCGTCGACCTGTCGATCTACCTCGAGAACGACGTCGTCTCGGATCCGAAGCCCTTCACGCCCAAGATCACCTACCTCGACCACAAGGCGAGCTTTCCGCAGCTCGCCGGCTTCTTCCCCGGGCTGACCCAGGCGGACATGCCCGACGGCGAGGCGTGGGCGGTCGAGAAGGTCGAGCTCATCACCCACAACGGCACGCACCTCGACGCGCCGTATCACTTCCACTCGACGATGAACCGCAGGTCCGGACGGGCCGAGCGCGCGATCACGATCGACGAGGTGCCGCTCGAATGGTGCTTCCAGCCGGGGGTGAAGCTCGACTTCCGGCGCTTCCCGGACGGGTACGTCGTCGGCGCGCGCGACGTCGAGGCGGAGCTCGCGCGCATCGGCCACGCGTTGCGCCCGCTCGAGATCGTCGTGGTCAACACGCGCGCCGGCGCCCGCTAC
>JAGVSZ010000106.1 GCA_019137045.1 Betaproteobacteria bacterium | reverse complement strand
TCGGCCCGCCCAGCATCATGCGCTCATTGATGTCGGTCTGGCGAATCGCCTCGGTCAGCGCTTTCGGCTCGGTGGTCTTCGCGCGCCGGTACGAATCCGCGATCACGAGCATCGCCTCGAAGGTGTAGCCGGCGTTCAGCGCGTGGAACATCAGCTTCTCTTTCGGGAACTGCTTGGCCATCTGCGCCTCGACGCGCTTGGTGAGCGGCGCCTTCGGGTCGTAGAACGGCACGTTCGAGATGCAGTACTCGGACAGCTTCCCGAGCGCGTTGTAGAACTGCGCCTCGTACATCCCGGGCGAGCCGGGGCTGATGATCCCCATCGGATTCCAGCGCTGCTTCACCATCTCGCGCCGCAGCAGGATCGCGTCGTTCAGGCGCGAGACCACCATCAGGAAGTCCGCGTTCGCCGACTTCGCCTTCGCGACCTCGACCGACAGGTCCTTCGCCGCCGGGTCGTACGAGATGGTGTCGACGACCTTGAAGGGCAGGAAATCGAGGCGCGGCAGGATCGCGTCGATCGCCTTGCGGTTCGCCTGACCGAAGGTGTCGTTGACGTGCATGAACACCGCGGTGCGCGGCGCGGTGCTGGTCGCCTGGAAGAGGTCGCGCATCAGCGCGAGGCCGTTGCGCACCAGCTCGATGCTGGTCGGGAAGTTGCGGAACACGAACTTGTAGCCCTGCTCGGTGATCTGCGGCGCCGCCGCGACGTTGATCACGAACGGCACGCCCTTCTGCTCGGCGACCTGCGCGATCGCCGCCGCCGCGCCCGAGTCGAACGGCCCGACCAGCACGTGCGCCCCGTCGTTGATCAGCTTCTCGGCGCGCGAGCGCGCGACGTCCACGTTGGTCTCGGTGTCGGCGTGCATCAGCCGGATGTTGCCGCTGTAGCCCATCCCCGCGAGCACCGCCGGGGCGACGTCCGCGCCGAGCTTGCACGACTGCCCGAGAAAAGCCTGCACCCCCGAGACCGGCAGCAGCACGCCGACGTTCAGGGTGGACGACTGCGCGCGCACGAGCGCCGGGAACCCGAGGGACGATAGCGCGGCCGATCCGGCGGCCGCCTGCAGCATGCGGCGCCGCTTGGGCGAGCGCGGGGGGTTGACTGGCTTCATCGTTGTCCTCCTCCTTTGGATGGTCGCGGCCAACCGGTGCCGCAATGGGCCGGCATTGTTGGGGGGGCGCGCAATTTGCGCAAGCCCGCGCATCACGGCGCGGCCCGGCCGCGCGCGCGGCTCCCTATAATCGCCCGATGGACTGGCTGCACGAAGTCGCCCTCGCCGCGGGCCTCGCCTGGGCGAGCGGGATCCGCCTGTACGCCACGCTGCTGATCGCGGGCGCGGCGGCACACTTCGGCTGGCTCGAGCTGCCGCCGGCGCTCACCGTGCTGGCGCACCCGGCGGTGATGGGCGCCGCCGGGGCGATGGCGCTCGGCGAGTTCGTCGCCGACAAGGTGCCGGCGTTCGACAGCGTCTGGGACGCGGTGCACACCTTCATCCGCGTCCCGGCCGGCGCGTTCCTCGCCGCCGCCGCGCTCGGGCAGGCCGATCCCGTGTGGGTCGCGGTCGCCGCGATCCTCGGGGGGGCGATCGTTTCCGGAACCCACCTCACGAAGGCCGGCGCCCGCGCGCTCATCAACGCCTCGCCGGAGCCGTTCTCGAACTGGTCCGCGTCGATCGGCGAGGACCTGGCGGTTCCCGTGGGCCTGCTGGCGGCGATCAAGCTGCCCCTGCTGTTCCTCGGGGCCTTGGCCGTGTTCCTGGTCGCCGCGGCGTGGTTCCTGCCGAAGCTCGTCCGCGCCGCGCTGCGGCTGTTCCGGCGGACGTCCCGCGGCGCGAGCGCCGCGCCCTAGCGCCGATCAGTGGTCCTCCAGCCGCGGGGTCCAGCTCTCGCCGAGATCGCCCGTGTCGGGGTCCACCCAGCCGGACAGCCCGATCTCGGCCTCCGCCTCCTCGAGCGTCTCGTCGGACTCGAGCTCGTCGGCCTCGGCGTCGAACAGCATGTCCTCGCGCGCCTCCGCGGCGTTCGCGAACGGCCCATACTCCGCACCGGTGTCGGCGGAGCGCCAGTAGAAGCCGTCGGGCCGCTCGATGATGCGGCGCTCGTCCGGCCGAAGCGGGATCTGCGGGGTCACGCGGCCCATGGGTAGGCTCCTTGAAGCGGCGGCCCCGGGCACCCATTTAGCGTGAGGGCGGGGCGCGCGGCCATTGTGAGCCGCGGGCGCGCCGGCCGCAACCGATCCCGCGCGCACCGCATCGCGGAATCGCCTTCGACCACCCGCAACCGCTGGAGCCGTCCGGACATGGAACGCCAGACCCAGATCAACCTCTGGTACTTCGTGCTCGCGGTGCTCGCCGTGATGTGGCTCTCGAACCTGTGGAAGGAGGCGCGCACCGTCGAGCCGATCACCTACAGCGAATTCGTCGGCTACCTCAAGGAGGGCAAGATCGCCGAGGTGGTGATCCGCGAGAACGTGGTCGAAGGCACCTTCAAGGAGCCCCAGCCCGACAAGCGCTCGCGCTTCGTCGCGGTGCGGGTGGACGAGCGCCTCGCGAAGGACCTCGAGCAGTACGGGGTCAAGTTCACCGGCGTCATCGAGAACACCTTCCTGCGCGACATCCTCGGCTGGATCGTCCCCGCCGCGGTGTTCTTCGGGCTGTGGTGGTTCGTCATGCGCAAGTTCGCCGAGAAGCAGGGGCTCGGCGGCGGCTTCCTCTCGGTGGGCAAGAGCAAGGCCAAGGTCTACATGGAGAAGGACGTCAAGGTCGCCTTCGACGACGTCGCCGGGGTGGACGAGGCGAAGGACGAGCTGAAGGAAGTCGTGCAGTTCCTGAAGAACCCGAAGGACTACGGGCGCCTGGGCGGGCGCCTGCCCAAGGGCATCCTGCTGGTCGGCCCCCCGGGGACCGGCAAGACCCTCCTCGCCCGCGCGGTGGCGGGCGAGGCCGGCGTGCCCTTCCTGTCGATCAACGGCTCGGAGTTCGTGGAGATGTTCGTCGGCGTCGGCGCCGCGCGCGTGCGCGACCTCTTCGAGCAGGCGCGCAAGCTCGCCCCGGCGATCATCTTCATCGACGAGGTGGACGCCCTCGGCCGCGCGCGCGGCGGCTTCGGCGTCGGCGGCCACGACGAGAAGGAGCAGACGCTCAACCAGCTGCTCGCCGAGCTCGACGGGTTCGACCCTTCGTCCGGGCTGGTGCTGCTCGCCGCCACCAACCGCCCGGAGGTCCTCGACCCCGCGCTCCTGCGCGCCGGCCGCTTCGACCGCCAGGTGCTGGTCGACCGGCCGGACAAGAAGGGCCGCATCGCGATCCTCGCCGTGCACCTGCGCAAGGCGAAGCTCGGTCCCGACGTGGCGCCGGAGAAGATCGCCGCGCTCACGCCGGGGTTCTCCGGCGCCGATCTCGCCAACCTCGTCAACGAGGCGGCGCTGCTCGCCACCCGCCGCGGGGCCGACGCGGTGGCGATGAGGGACTTCAACGACGGGGTCGAGCGCATCGTCGCCGGGCTGGAGAAGAAGAACCGGGTCCTGAACGAGCAGGAGCGGCGCACCGTCGCCTACCACGAGATGGGCCACGCGCTGGTGGCGAGCGCGATTCCCGGCTCCGATCCGGTGCACAAGATCTCGATCATCCCGCGCGGCGTCGGCGCGCTCGGCTACACCATCCAGCGCCCGACCGAGGACCGCTTCCTGATGACCACCGGCGAGCTCGAGAGCAAGATGGCGGTCCTGCTCGGGGGGCGGGCCGCGGAGCGCCTCGTGTTCGACGAGATCTCCACCGGCGCCGCGGACGATCTCGTGAAGGTGACGAACATCGCGCGCAGCATGGTCACGCGGTTCGGCATGACGCCCGGCCTCGGCCAGGTGGCCTACGAGTCCGAGCAGGCGCAGTTCCTCGCCACGCCCGCCGGCGGCCTGCGCTCGCGCGACTTCAGCGAGGCGACCGCGCGCGAGATCGACACCGCCGTCAAGGAGCTCGTCGACCGCGCCTTCGCCCGCGCGGTCGGGATCCTCACCGAGCGGCGCGCGGCGCTCGAGCGCGGCGCGCAGCTCCTGCTCCAGAAGGAGACGCTGACCGAGGACGACCTGCGCGAGCTCGCGGGGCCGGCGGTGGCGGCGCGCACCGCCTGAGGCGTGCGCCGCGACGCCTTTCTCCTGCGAAAACATCGCCCTCCGCGCTTGATCTTTCGGGGGCGCGCAGGCAACATTCGGGCCACTCGGCGGCACCCTTCGGGTGCGCGTGAACCCAGCGATCCTGCGCGAGAAGACGACCTGAAGGCACAACTCAAACCCGCCATCGCCCCGGCCTGGAGCGCGGCCGAATCGGCCGAGCTCTACGGCATCAAGAGCTGGGGAGCGGGCTACTTCGACCTCTCCGACGACGGCAACGTCGCGGTCAGCGTCCCGTTCAACGGCGCCCGGGCGCGGGTCGCCCTCCTCGACATCATCGCCGGCATGCAGCAGCGCGGGCTGGCGATGCCGGTCCTGCTGCGCATCGAGAACATCCTCGACGCCCAGGTCTCGCTCCTGAACGAGGCGTTCGCGCGCGCCATGAGCCAGCTCGCCTACGGCGGCGGCTACCGCGGCGTGTTCCCGATCAAGGTCAACCAGCAGTGCCAGGTGATCGAGGAGATCGCGCGCTTCGGCGCCCGCTACGGGCACGGCCTGGAGGCGGGCAGCAAGGCCGAGCTCCTGATCGCGCTCGCCAGCATGGAGCCCGCGTCCGGCTACATCATCTGCAACGGCTACAAGGACACCGAGTTCATCACCCTCGGGCTGCAGGCGCTCAAGCTCGGCTACAAGTGCTTCTTCGTGCTGGAGACGCCGACCGAGCTGCCGATCGTGCTCGAGACGAGCCGCGCGCTCGGCATCCGGCCGATGCTCGGGGTGCGGGTCAAGCTCTCCGCGCGCGTGAGCGGGGCGTGGAACGAGTCGAGCGGCGACCGCAGCATCTTCGGCCTCACCACCGCGCAGATCGTCGAGCTGATCGACGCGCTCAAGGCGGCCGACATGCTCGACTGCCTGCAGCTCCTGCACTATCACCTCGGCTCGCAGATCCCGAACATCCGCGAGATCCGCTCGGGCGTGCTGGAGGCGGCGCGCTACTACGCCGATCTCCGGCAGGAGGGCGCCGCACTCGGCTACCTCGACCTCGGCGGCGACGAGTACTGCCTGGACGTGGTCGAGGCGATCATGAGCGTGCTCGACCCGCAGGGGATCGCGCACCCCACCATCGTCACCGAGTCGGGGCGGGCGACGGTCGCGTACTCGTCGGTGCTGCTGTTCAACATCCTCGACGTGACGCGCTTCGAGCCCGGGCAGGTGCCGCCGCCCCAGCCGAAGGAGCACGAGCTGATCGGCAACCTGCGCGACACGCTGAAGAGCGTGAACCCGCGCAACCTGCAGGAGTGCTACAACGACGCGCTGTACTACCGCGGCGAGATCCGCGATCTGTTCAAGCGCGGCCAGATTCGCCTGCGCGAGCTCTCGCTCGCGGAGAACATCTTCCTCGAGATCGTGAGCACGATCGTGCGCCGGCTCGGCGACGTGAAGCGCAAGCCCCCCGGGCTGGACGGCCTCGAGCAGTCGCTCTCGGACATCTACTACGGCAACTTCTCGGTGTTCCAGTCGCTGCCCGACGTGTGGGCGATCGACCAGGTCTTCCCGATCATGCCGGTGCACCGCCACACCGAGCAGCCCACGCGCCAGGCGATCATCGCCGACATCACCTGCGACTCCGACGGCAAGATCGACCAGTTCATCGGCAGCCGCGGCATCCGCAAGACCCTGCCGGTGCACCCGCTCGTCGACGGCGAGCCCTACTACCTCGGCGTCTTCCTGGTCGGCGCCTACCAGGAGACCCTCGGCGACCTGCACAACCTCATGGGCGACACCAACGTCGTGAGCGTGCGCATCAACGAAGACGGCACGTTCGACTTCGTGCGCGAGATGAGCGGCGACTCGATCGCCGACGTCCTGAGCTACGTCGAGTACCAGCCGCAGAGCCTGCTCGAGCAGTTCCGCAAGACCGCCGAACAGGCGGTGCGCGAAGGCCGGGTGTCGGTCGCCGAGCGCCAGGCGGTGCTCGAGAGCTTCGCGGCCAGCCTGCGCGGCTACACCTACTACGAAGACTGAACTCGGAGGGGCCAGCATGGCGAAGGTGCTGATCGTCGGCGCCGGCGGCGTCGGCCAGGTGGTGACCCACAAGTGCGCGCAGGTGCCGGAGGTCTTCTCCGAGATCGTGCTCGCGAGCCGCACCGAGGCCAAGTGCAGGGCGATCGCGGCCGACGTGCTGAAGC
>JAGVSZ010000488.1 GCA_019137045.1 Betaproteobacteria bacterium | reverse complement strand
GAGCAGCCCCTGGACGACGAACGCGATCGACAGCCCCGCCGCGACGAGCACCACCAGCCCCATCGCCCAGACCTTGCTCATCATGATCTCGAGCGGGGTCACCGGCATGGCCAGCAGATGCTCGACCGTGCCGTGCTCGCGCTCGCGGATGAGCGCGGCGCCGGTGAGGATGATGGACAGCATGGTGACGTTGTTGATGACCTGCATCACCGCCCCGAACCAGGACTTGTTCAGCTCGGGGTTGAACTGCGCCCGCAGCGCCAGGCCGACCGGCGGCGTAGTCGCCGCCCGATGGCCTGCCACGAAGGCGCTCACCTCTCCCGTGACGATCGACTGGATGTAGCCGCTGCCGGTGAAGGCCTGGCTCATGCGCGTGGCGTCGACGTTGAGCTGGATCGTGGGGGTGCGTCCGGCGAGGACGTCCTGCTGGAAGCGCGCGGGGATGATGAGGGCGAAGGTGTCGAGACCGGCGTCCATCCGGGCGTCCATCTGCCTGGCCGTGATCAGCTCGGGCGGCGCGAAGTACGGCGGATAGAAGGCGTCGACGATGCGCGCGGAGAGCGGCGACCGGTCCTCGTCGACGATGGCGATCGGCGCCTTGTTGAGCGTCTCGGGCATCGCGGTCGCAGCCGCATAGATCGAGAACGTGAAGGCGTAAGCGATCAGCACGAGCATCGTCGGATCGCGCAGCAGGCTGCGCAGCTCCTTGACGCCCAGGTGCAGGATATTGGCCGCGCGCATGGTCAGCGATCCTGCTTCCTGAGCAAGGCCGCCCCCAGGCCGACGAGCACGGGCACGGCGATCAACAGGGGAACGAACGACGCCCGGAGATCGCCGAAAGCGAGCCCCTTGGAGAACGTGCCGCGTGCGATGGTCAGGAAGTGGGTGGTCGGATAGATCTCGCCGATGAATCTGCCCGCCCCCTCGAGCGACGCCACCGGATCGATCATCCCCGAGAACTGGACCGCGGGCAGGATCGTCAGCAGGGCGGTGCCGAACAAGGCGACGATCTGGCTCCGGGTGAAAGTCGAGATCACCAGCCCCAGGGCGGTGGCCGCGATCACGTACAGCAGTGCCGCCGCCGCCAGGGTCGGGAAGCTCCCCTTGAGCGGCACACCGAACACGAACACCGCCAGCCCGGTGAGCAGCAGGAAGTTGAGCATCGCGAGCGCGACGTACGGGAGCTGCTTGCCGAGCAGAAACTCGAGCCGCGTGACCGGCGTGACGTAGAGATTGACGATGGAGCCGAGCTCCTTCTCGCGCACCACCGACAGGGCGGTGAGAATGGCCGGAATCAGCATCAGCAGCAGGGGGATCACCGCGGGCACCATCGCCGGCAGGCTCCGCACGTCGGGGTTGTAGCGATAACGCGTCTCGATGTTGGCGAGTCCCGCCGTCGCACCAGCCGCGTTGGACGCGCGCGCCTTGGCGGCGAGCCAGTGCGCGTGCATGCCCTGCACGTAGCCGCGCACCGTTTCGGCGCGCGCGGGCATGGCGCCGTCGATCCAGGCGCCGATCTCGACCGGGGTGCCGCGCGACACGTCGCGGGCGAACCCCGGCGGGATCTCGATCGCCAGGCTGATCTCGCCCGCGCGCATGCGCCGGTCGAGCTCCGCGTGGTCCCGGATCGGGGCGCGTTCGGTGAAATAGCGCGAGCCCGCCAGGTCGAGCGCGTAATCGCGGCTGAGGGTCGTCTGGTCGCGGTCGAGCACCGCGAAGGAGAGGTCCTCCACGTCCATGTTGATCCCGTAGCCGATCACCAGCATCAGGATGACGCTCCCGAGCCCGGCGAGCGTCAGACGGATCGGGTCGCGACGCAGCTCGAGCGACTCGCGCCGGGTGTAGCTGAACAGGCGGCGCAGGTCGAGGAACGATCGGCTGCGGGCCGGCGATGGCGTGCGGGCGGGCGCGGCAGGCGGTCGCGCGGGCGCTGTTTCCGCGCCGGGCGGGGAGGCGGGTGCGGCTTCCCCGGCCGCTTCCTCGAGGTAGCTGATGAACGCCTCTTCCAGCGACTTTGCGCCGCGCTTCCGCGTCAGCGCGGCCGGCGCGTCGCTCACCAGCACCCGGCCGGCGTGCATGAGGGAGATGCGGTCGCAGCGCTCGGCCTCGTTCATGAAATGCGTCGAGACGAAGATGGTGACGCCGTCGCGGCGCGCGAGGTCGATCATGATCTGCCAGAAGGCGTCGCGCGCCACCGGGTCCACGCCCGAGGTCGGCTCGTCGAGGATCAGCATCTCCGGCCCGTGGATCATCGCCACCGCGAGCGACAGGCGCTGGCGCTGCCCGAGCGGCAGCGCGTCGGGCAGGGCGTCCATGATGTCCAGCAGGCCGAAGCGCTGCGCGATCTCCCGGACGCGCGCGTCGATGCGTCGTTCCGGCATGCCGAAGAGGCGCGCATGCAGCGCCAGGTTCTGGCGCACGGTCAGCTCGCCATAGAGCGAGAAGGCCTGGGTCATGTAGCCGACGCGCCGGCGGGTAGCGAGATCGCGCGGGTCCACCGGGTGGCCGAACAGCCGCGCCTCGCCCTCGCTGGGAGGCAACAGGCCGGTGAGCATCTTCATCGTGGTCGTCTTGCCGCAGCCGTTGGAGCCGAGGAAGCCGAAGATCTCGCCGCGCCGGATGCGGAAGCTCACGTGATCGACCGCCACGAAGTCGCCGAAGCGCATGGTGAGATCGCGCGCCTCGATGGCCGCCTCGCCGTCGGCGCCTTGCGCGGGGGGCGGGATCACGATCGCCCGGTGGTCCGCGCGCTGCGCCTCCGGCAGCAGGGCGATGAAGGCCTCCTCCAGGCTGCGGGTCCCGGTGCGCGCCAGCAATTCCTGCGGGCTGCCCGTGGCGAGGACGCGGCCCGCGTTCATCGCCGCCAGCCAGTCGAAGCGCGCGGCCTCCTCCATGTAGGCGGTGGCGACCAGCACGCTCATGCCCGGCCGGTCCGCGCGCAGGCGGTCGATCAGCTCCCAGAACTGCCGCCGCGACAGCGGGTCGACGCCGGTCGTGGGCTCGTCCAGGATCAGCAGGTCCGGATCGTGGATCAGCGCGCAGCAGAGCCCCAGCTTCTGCTTCATGCCGCCGGAGAGCTTGCCGGCGGGCCGGCCGGCGAACGGCGCGAGCCCCGTGGCGGCGAGGAGCTCCGCGATGCGCCGCTCGCGCTCGCCCCGGGCGTGCCCGAACAGCCGGCCGAAGAAGTCGACGTTCTCGAACACCGACAGCGTCGGATACAGGTTCTTGCCCAGGCCCTGCGGCATGTACGCGATGCGCGGCAGGCGCGCGTTGCGGTGCCCGGCATCGCCCATGTCGCCGCCGAGCACCTCGATGCGCCCGGACTGGATCGCGCGCGCGCCCGCGATCAGCGCGAAGACGCTCGACTTGCCGACGCCGTCCGGGCCGATGAAGCCGGCGATGCACCCGGCCGGCACGTCGAGGCTCACCGCGTCGAGCGCCCGGGTCTTGCCGTAGCGCAAGCCGACCTCGTGCAGCCGGGCGACGGGGGAAGCCGCGCGCCGCGACGCCTCCGCCGCCGGCTCGTGCGCGCTCATTGCGGCAGCTTCACCTGCAGGTGCGCCGGCCACGCGGCCGCGGGATCGAGCCGCACGTACGCCATCCCGGGCAGGCCGGTCTTGACCTGTTTGATGTGCTTCTTGAGGAGGTCCGGCGGAACCTGGGCCCGGATGCGGAACATCAGCTTCTCCCGTTCGGCCGCCGTCTCGACCGTCTTGGGCGTGAACTGGGCCACATCGGCCACGAAGGACACCTGCGCCGGGATGACGTACTGGGGCGCGGCGTCGAGCACCAGGCGGACCTCGGCGCCGAGCGCGACCCGCCCCGCCTCTTTCGTCGGCAGGAAGAACGTCATGTACACGTCGCTCAGATCGACCAGGTTCAGCACCCGTCCGCCGGCGCCCACCACCTCGCCGACCCGGGCCACCAGGTACTGCACGCGGCCGTCGCGCGGCGCGCGCAGCGCGCTGTCGTCGATGTCGGACTGGATCCGGTCGATGTTCGCCTGCGCCGCGGCGGTGGACGATTGCGCGCGCGCCACCTCGGAACGAGCGCTCGCGATCCCCGCGTCCGCCGCGGTGACTTGCGCGCGCGCCGCCTCGAGGGCCGCCTGGGCGCTGTCCACCCGCGCCCGGTCGTCGTCCACCGCCTGCGCGGAGAGGAAGCCTTCGCCGGCGAGCGACTTCGAACGTGACAGCTTCTGCCTGGCGAGTTTGAGCTCGACGTTCTGCTTTACCGCCGAAGCCTGCGCCGCCGCCTTCTCGCTCTCGCGCTGCGCGAGCTGGCTGCGCGCGGTTGCCACGGCGCTTTGCGCCTCCTGCAGCTGCGCCTCGGCCTGGTGGCGCTGCGCCTGCAGCGTCGCGGTGTCCATGCGGGCCACGACCTGGCCGGCCGTGACGAAGTCGCCCTCGTTGACGAGAATGGCGCTGACCCGTCCGGCGGACTTGGCGGCGACGTCGATCTCGGTGCCTTCGATGCGGCCGTTGCTGCGGGCGAAGTCCTCCGTCTCGCCGTTCGCGCCGTATCGTTCCCACGCCATGACGGCGAGCGCGCCGACGAGCGCTACCGCGGCTCCGACCAGCCACTTTCTCTGCTTTGGGGTCATCGACTTCGCTCGCTGCGTTTAGGGGCGGGCTGCTCCTGCGACCGCGGCCCACCGGGTCGCAACGCCGCCGGTGCTTTGAAGATGGATAGTCAGGCGGGCCATGCGCGGCTGATCAGGACGCATTGTATTGCACCGCACAACCTGAAGTCGTGCGGCCGGCCTGAACGACAAATTCTCTCCGGCGCCATCCCCGGCTCGGAGACGCAAGTGCCCCGGGGATGGTTGCCCCCGGTTGAGATGCAGACGAAGTAGGGAATCCGATGACCGTCTGCAGTCTCCCGTCGCTGCTCCAGCCTCGGTCCGTGGCGGTGACCTGCATGCAACCGCCGACCGTCCCGGGCCTGATGCTGAGCCGAGCGCGATCGGGACGAAAGCAGCCGTGGTGCTGTCCGCCGGTCTCGGAGCGGAAAAGGATCAGCCTTTCGGAGAGGGAGCGAAGCGGGCGAGCAGTTTCATGGGCAAGCGCGGCGGCCTGCGGGTCGTCTACTTCTGGTGGAGCGCCGGCATGCAGTTCTGGCTCCACACCCTTTGCGGCAGGGACGAATTGACGGATCTGACCGCAGGGCAGCGCAGAGTGTCGAGAGACCTGCTCAAGGCGGAATTGGACGCGAGGAGATCGAAATGA
>JAGVSZ010000019.1 GCA_019137045.1 Betaproteobacteria bacterium | reverse complement strand
GATCGCGTGGGGTCCGAAGCAGTCTACGGCCAGCTCGCTGATCGCCTGCTCGATTTCCGTGCCGCGGATCTTGAGCAGCGAGACCATGTACCCCGGAGATCCACCGCTCGCTGCGGCGCTCAGGTAGCGCAGTTCCGTGTACTGGAGCGCCTCGATCTGGGTTTCCAGGTCGGCGAAACGGATCCGCACGTCGGGGTTGTCGATCACCCGGGTGCCGGGGCGATCCTCCATGCGCTCGGCGAGCGTCTTGATCCGCCCGAGGAGGCGCCTCGAGCGCGCCAGCCCCGAGATCACGAAGCGCTCGTGCTCGAGCAGGAACTTCGCGTACGACCAGCCGGTGCCCTCCGGGCCGACGAGCTGATCGACCGGGACCCGCACTTCGTCGAAGAACACCTCGTTCACCTCGCAGTCGCCGTCGAAGGTCCGGATCGGGCGCACGCGCAGACCCGCCGAGCGCATGTCGATCAGCAGGAAGGAGATGCCCTGCTGCGGCCGTTCCTCGCGGCTGGTGCGCACCAGTGCGAACATCCAGTCGGCCCAATGCGCCCACGTCGTCCAGATCTTCTGGCCGCTGACCACGTATTCGTCGCCATCGAGCACCGCCGTCGTCTTGAGCGCCGCCAGATCCGATCCGGCTTCGGGCTCCGAGAAGCCCTGGCACCACCACTGGCGACTCGCCGCGATGTCCGGCAGGAACCGCCGTTGCTGCGCGTCGCTGCCGAAGGTGTAGAGGACGGGGCCGACCATGTTGACGCCGAACTGCACCAGCGGCGGACAGGGTTGCGCGCCGTATTCCTGCTGAAAGAGATAGCGCTGCACCGGCGTCCAGCCCGGCCCGCCCCACTGCGCCGGCCAGCTGTACGCGTACCAGCCGCGCGCTGCCAGGATGTCCTGCCAGCGCACGAAGTCAGCGCGCTCGAGCCGTTCCCCCAGCTCCACCTTGCGACGCAGGTCCGCGGGCAGGCTGGCGGTGATGAACTCGCGCACCTCCAGGCGGAAGCGTTCTTCTGCGGCCGTGAAGCGGAATCGCACGCAGAGTCTCCTTCAGATTACGCCGCGTGCGCGCAGCGCCGCGCGCGCGGCGCTGTCGAGCCCGAGCAGCTCTCCGAGTACCGCATCGGTATCGGCTCCCAGCTCCGGGGCCGCGCGGGCAAGGTTGGGTGCCGTCCCGGCGAATTTCACCGGCTGCGGCACCACCCAACGCTCGCCGTGCTTCGCGTGTCGGGTCGGGGCGAGCAGGCCGCGCGCCGACGCTTGGTCGCTGCGCGCCGCATCGTCGACGCCCAGGATCGGCGCCGCCGGCACTCCGGCGGAATCGAACGCTGCGAGCACCGTGGCGAGATTGCGTGAGCGGCTCCAGCCCTCGATGTACTCCCTTACCGCCTGGTCGGGCTGGCAGCGTCGCTGGTCGGTGCGGAAGCGCTCGTCCGCGAGAAGATCCGGGCGGCCGATCGCGTGCGTGACCGCGGCGAACAACTTGTCGTTCGCGGCCGCGAGCACGAAATGCCCATCCTCGGCCGCGTACACACCGAAAGGCGAGCTCAGCGGATGGCGGTTTCCGACTCGGCGCGGCACCACCCCTGCGTACAGGTACTGGGTGAGCGCGGTGGGCTGCACGGCGAAAAGGGAGTCGAACATGGCGACGTCGAGATAACGCCCCCTGCCGGTGCGCTCGCGCGCGAACAGCGCCGCCATGATGCCCCAGGCGGCGAACATTCCCGCGCAGATGTCGCCGAGCGACTCCCCGACGAGCGTGGGCGGACCTTCCGGCTCGCCCGTGATGCTCATCAGTCCGCTCAGCGCCTGCGCGACGACGTCGTAGGCGGGCTTTGCGGCATTCGGTCCGTCCTGTCCGAAGCCCGAGATGCTGCAGTAGACGAGCCGGGGATTCTCGGCGGCGAGCGCCTCGAAATCGATCCCGAGCTTGCGCGCAACGCCGGGCTTGAAATTCTCGACCACCACGTCGGCGCGAGCGGCGAGCTGCCGCGCAAGCCGCTGCCCCTCCGGGCGGCCCAGGTCGATCCGGACGCTCTGCTTGTTGCGGTTGATCATCGCGAAGCTCGCGCTCTCGTCCCCGATGACCACCCCCATGCGGCGCTGATCGTCGCCTTGCAGGGACTCAACCTTGACGACGCGGGCGCCGGCGTCGCCGAGCATCGCGGTGCAGTAAGGCCCGGCGAGCACGCGAGTGAAGTCGAGCACGACTAGCCCATCGAGCAGCGGCGCGCCGCGCGCCGCGGTCACTTCAGCCCCGGCAGCCACAGCGCAAGCACCGGGATGAACAGCACCAGCAGCACGCGAACGATGTCCATGACGCAGAAGCCGAGCACGCCGCGGTAGATTTCCTTCATCGGCACGTCGCCGGCCATGGACTTGATCAGGAAGAGGTTCAGGCCGAAGGGCGGCGAGATCATCCCGATCTCGACGCACATCAGCACCAGGATCCCGAACCACACGAGCTTCGCGTCGCTCGACAGCCCGAAATCGAGCGAGAGGAGCAGCGGGACGAACACCGGCAGCGTCAGCAGCACCATGGAGAGCGACTCCATGAAGCAGCCGAGGACCAGGTAGATGAGCAGGATGCAAAGGACGATCGTGTACGGATCGGCCCGGAGCTGCGCCACCCAGCGCGCGATCTCGGCGGGCAGCTGCGACGAGGCGAGCGCGGCCGAGAAGAGCTCCGCCGCGAGCATGATGAGGAAGAGCATCGCGGTCGTCTGCCCGGTCGCGCGCAGGCTCTCGAGCAGGCCGTCGAGCCGCATCCCGCCGCGCCAGGCGGCGAGCACCCCGGAGGCGAACGCGCCGACGGCCGCGCCCTCGGTGGGGGAGAACCAGCCGCGGTAGATCCCGGTGACGATGAGGGCGAAGAGCAGCAGGAAAGGCCAGACCTCCTTGGTCGTGGCGAGCCGCTCCCCCCACGAGGCACGCTCGGCGCGCGGCGCGGAGCCGGGCACCATGCGGCCGTAGACGTTCACGACGATCATGTACTGCAGCATCGCGATGAGGCCGGGGATCACCGCCGCGACGAACAGCGCGCCCACGGACTGCTCGGTGTAGATGGCGTAGATGACGAGGATGATCGAGGGCGGAATGAGGATGCCGAGCGTGCCGCCGGCGGCGAGGGTGCCGGTCGCAAGGGCAGGGGAGTAGCCGGCCTTGCGCATCTCGGGCAGGGCGACCTGGGACATCGTCGCCGCGGTGGCGAGCGAGGAACCGCACACCGCCCCGAAGGCGGCGCAACCGCCGATCGTGGCGACCCCCAGCCCGGCGCGCCAGTGGCCGAACCAGGCGCGCGCCGAGCGGTAGAGCTGCGAGTTCATGCCGCCGCGCGTGGCGAACTCGCCCATCAGCAGGAACAGCGGGAGCACCGACAGCGAATAGCTCGCGAACTTCGAGTACGTCATGGTCTTCATCGCGCTGAGCAGCGGCGTCCACCCGCTGATCGACGCGTAGCCCAGCCCGCCCGCGAGCAGCATCGCGCCGCTCACCGGCATGCGCAGGGCGATCAGCACGAGCGTGGCGAAGAACATCGCCAGCCCGATCTCGTACTTGTCCATGGTCGTGGTCCGCCCGGCGTGTCGTTCAGACCGCGCTCGTGAGCTGGGCTTCGAGGGGAGGGAGCTTGCCGCGCGCGCGCAGTGCGCTCTCGTAGGCGGTGAAGAGGATGACGGCGATCCACAGGACGCAGGCCGCGACGCCGATCACGTACACCGGCCAGTCCGGAAGCTGGAGGAACATGCCGCGCTGATCGCGTTCGTAGGCCGAGATGCCGCCGGCGGCGAGGCGCCAGGCGAGGAACGCCGCCACCACCGCGAAGGCGAGGTTCATCGCCGCGTCGAGCCAGTCGCGGGCCGCCTGCGGCAGCGGCCGCGCGAAGAAGTCGACCACGACGTTCCCGCCCTGCAGGTGGCAGTACGGCAGGTAGCAGAACACGGTGACCGCGATCAGGAGGTCCACGATCTCGGTGTCGCCGAGGATCGGCGCCTTCACCATCCCGCCGGACACCGAGGCGACGATCACCATCATCGCGGCGAGCAGCGCGAGCCCGCCGGCGAAGCCCACCGCCCGGCACACGCGGTCGAGCCGGCGCCGGACCGCCGCCGCGAAGGCGGCGGACGGGTTCGCGAACTGGT
The DNA here is from genome assembly GCA_019137045.1 of Betaproteobacteria bacterium. Taxonomy (GTDB): domain Bacteria; phylum Pseudomonadota; class Gammaproteobacteria; order Burkholderiales; family SG8-39; genus JAGVSZ01. Next base: position 1,098 of record JAGVSZ010000019.1, on the reverse strand, counting down.
TCATCTCACTTGCGACCGTACTTGGCGGTGCGGGCGAGGAGGTCGTCGAACATCTGCTGGCCGGGCAGCCCGCGCTTGTTCATCTCCTGGATCCAGAGCGCGTACACCGGCTGGACGGCGGCGATCCAGCGCGCGCGCTCGGCGTCCGGGATCGAGTAGATCACGTTGCCGTGCGCGGCGATCGCCTTCTTCGCCGGGCCGGTCAGCTCGTCCACCTTGCGCGCGATGCCGACCGAGTACTCGAGGCCGATGTTCGAGTCGAGCACCTTCTTCAGGTCCGCGGGCAGCTTGTCGTAGGAGGCCTGGCGCATCAGGGTCATGATCGCGTTCTGGTACACCGGAGTCTCCAGGTGGTACTTGGTGACCTCCTGGAACTTGTAGGGCGTCATGATCGCCCAGTTGATCGTCATCGCGTCGATCTGGCCGCGCTCGAGCGCCTCGTAGATGCCGCCGAGCGGCACGCCGACCGGCGTCCCGCCGAGCGCCTTGACCGCCTCGCCGACGAACCGGCCGGGAACGCGCACCTTCATTCCCTTGAAGTCGGCGAGGGTCTTGACCTGCTTGGCGCGCATGTGCAGGACGGCCGCGTCGGTCGTGTGCATGTGCACGATCTTGATGTTCTTGAAGTCGCTGGTGAGCAGCCACTTGTTCACCCACTCGAGCATCGCGGCGGTCTGGCCGGCCGAGGTGCCGACGTTGGTGAAGGGCAGCTCGGTGCCCTCCAGCCCGGCAAAGCGTCCCGGGGTGAGACCGGGGATCGTGATGACGATGTCCACCACGCCGTCTTCCATCTGCTGGATCAGGTCGCCGGGCTTGCCGCCGAGCTGCATGCTCGGATAGAACTCGAGCTTCAGCCGCCCGCCGGAATCCTTGTCGAGCTTCTCGATCAGCGGCAGCATGTGGTGCACCGCCTCCGGGGCGAGCGCGCTCGAGAACGAATGCACCTTGAGCGTCACCGTCTGCTGGGCGGCGGCGGCGCCGGAAAACGCCGCGGCTGCCGCGGCGATCAGAACGAGTCGTTTCATGGTCTGCTCCTCCGTCGTTGATTGAAGTGCGTTCAGCATGGCTCGTTGAGGGGATCGGCGCCGGGGATCCGCG
>JAGVSZ010000306.1 GCA_019137045.1 Betaproteobacteria bacterium | reverse complement strand
CGGCGGCGAGCGCCGCGTCCACCGCGGCGTCCGGCAGCGCGCCGACCCCCACGGTGACCGGCAGGCGCCCGAGGTCGGTGTCGTCGTCCACCTCGAGCGCGGGTCGGCGCCGCACCGCCGGGTGGTCGACGTTCACGGCGTTCGCGATCATCGTCGCCGCCGCGTCCGCGGCCGCCGCGGTGGCCGCCAGCACCGTCACGCTGTCGGCGATCCCGAGGCTCCAGCTCCGTCCGCGCCAGCCGCTGGTCGCCACGCCCCGGACCGGCAGCGCGGCGGTGACCTCGAACGAGCCGTCCACCGCCACGCGGTGGCCGTGCCGCGCGCCCCGGTCGGGGTCGGCGACGAGCCCGATGCGGAACGACTCGCCCGCCTCGAGATGCAGGGCGATGTCCCCGCCATTGTTGACGTAGGCCTTCGCGAGGTCGCCGCCTGCGACCAGCGCCTGCAGGAGCTCCTCGGCCACCGCGCCGGCGACCGCCGCCATCGGCGTGATGTAGGTGTCGCAATGGGGCAGGCAGGCCGCGACCATCCGCCGCGCGACCGCTCCCGTGAGCGCCGGATCCTGCGCGAGCGGCTCGCGCAGCGCGCGCAGCTCGGCCACCAGCTCGTCGAGCACGGTCGCGAACCGGCGCCAGGCGCGCTCGTACCCCGCGCTGAGCGCCGCGTCGGGACCGAACGCCTCGAGCACGAGGTCGATCGGCCCGTGCTGGAAGTGCCAGCGGCGCGCATCAAGGCGCGCGCGGGTCGGCCCCATCCAGAGCGGCTCCGATCAAGGTTTCCCGGCGCGTGCTGCCGCGAGTTCCGTGCGGCCTGAGGCGTTGCATGTCGATGTCCACGCTCGTCCGGCCGCGCTGCCTCGCGCCGCGCCGCCGCCGCGACTCAGGTCTCCCCCAGCGGCCACGGGTTGTGCGCGTCCCACGCGGCGACCCGGTGCCGCTCGCGCGCGAGGACCTCGGCGAGCGGGCGCACGCGCTCGACGTGCCCGCCGAGCGCCGCGTAGTCGGTGCGCCGCAGGGTGAACTCGATCGGCGCGACGATGGCCGGGGTCGGCACCCAGCCGAACGCGTTCGCCGGCATGCGCGTCACGTCCGCCATCACCATGATGCCGCCGCCGGGCCAGACGTACGCCGGCGCTCCGCCGCAGGTCACGCGGGTGAGGAGATCCTTGATGGAGCGCGTGAGCGCGATCGGGTTCTCGGTCACGCCGGCGCGCAGGGACCCGCCCGCCCCGCCGAGGAAGAGCACCGTGCACAGCGCGGGCTCGCAGTTCTCGCCGATGCGCTCCACCACCTTCAGCACCGGCGCCGGGATCTCGGCCGGCACCATGCGCAGCGCCTCATCGAGCACGAAATAGGCGTGGTCCTCGCCGGTCGTCGACACCATCAGGATGCGCTCGCCCGGCCAGGCTTCGCGCGGGTCGATCGCCTTGACGATCTTCAGGGGATCGGTGATGTCGGTGCCGCCCCAGCCGAGTCCGGGGTTGGCCACCTGGAAGTAGCGCCCCGGCGTCGACTTGCGCCCGATCACCTTGATCCCGCCGGGGCGCATGTCGAGGAACTTCCCGGCCTGGTGCTCGCTCAGCACCCCGGTGATGTGGTCGTCGACCACGATCACCTCGTCCACGTGGCCGAGCCACTGCTGCGCGAAGATGCCGATGGTCGCCGAGCCGCACCCGACCCGCATGCGCCGCTCCTCGACGCCGTTGATGACCGGCGCCCGGCCCGCCTGCACCACCACCCGCGCCCCGCCCTCGATCGCCATCTCCACCGGCTGGCGGTTGCCGAGCGCCAGCATCACGTCGCAGGTGACGCGCCCCTCCTTCTTGCTGCCGCCGGTCAGGTGGTGCACGCCGCCGAGCGAGAGCATCTGCGAGCCGTACTCCATCGTCGTCACGTGCCCGACCACCTCGCCCTCGCAGCGCACCGGCGCGCACTCCGGGCCGAGGTAGCGGTCGGTGTCGATCTTCACCTTGAAGCTGCAGTAGCTGAAGATGCCCTCGGTGACGACCGTCACCATGTCCACGCCCGCCTGCTCGGAGGACACGATGAACGGCGCCGGCTTGTAGTCGGGGTAGGTGGTGCCCGCCCCGACGCCGGTGACGAACAGCGCCGGGCGTGCGGTCACGCTGCCGTCCCACGGCGCTCCGTCGGCGAACGGCACCACCGCGCCCTGCTCGTCGAGCGTGCGCGCCATCAGGAGGAGCGGATCGACGCGCGTCAGGGCGCCGTCGACGTTCGCGTAGCGGTCGCACGCGCCGGCGCGACCGGCGCTGATCTGGCACAGCACCGGGCAGGCGTTGCAGACGATCTTGCCCGGCTGGGGCGTCAGTGCGGGCTCGTCGCTCGCCGTCGGGGTCGGGTCGGCGTGGGTGGTCATGGCCGGGCGCGCAGGGCGGCGCGGATGCGGTCCGGCGTGGCGGGGGCGTGGCGCAGCGGCACGCCGGTCGCGTGGCGGATCGCGTTGAAGATCGCCGGCGCGGTGGGGATCAGCGCCGGCTCGCCGACGCCCTTCGCTCCGTGCGGCCCGAGCGGCTCCGGATCCTCGACCAGGATGACGTCGAGCGGCGGCACGTCGCCGCAGGTCGGGATCAGGTAGTCGTGCAGGTTCTCGGTCTTGCCTGCGTGGTACTCCTCCATCAGCGCAAGGCCGATGCCCTGCGCGATGCCGCCGTGGATCTGGCCCTCGACCTGCGCGGGATTGAGCGCGCGCCCGACGTCGTGCGCGGCCACGATGCGCAGGAGCCGCACCGTCCCGAGCTCGAGGTCGACCTCCAGCTCGGCGAGCTGCGCGGCGAACCCGTAGGTCGCGTAGGGCACGCCCTGCCCGTTCGCGTCGAGCGGGACCGTCGGCGGGTTGAAGTGGCCTTCGGCGGCGAGCACGTCCCCGCGCGCGTCGAGCGGCAGCTCGGTCAGGTCGACGCGGTGCGCGCCGTCCGCATCCTCGGCCACGAGCACCCCGCGCTCGAGCCGCAGGCGCGCGTCCGCCCGCGCCTCGGCGAGCGCGATCATCCGCCGCCGCAGCTCGACCCCGGCGAGCCGCGTCGCGTTGCCGGATACGAACGCCTGCCGCGATGCCGAGGTCTTGCCCGCGTCCGCGGTGAGATCGGTGTCGCCCATGACGTAGTCGATCGCGCCCATCGGCAGGCCGAGCGCGTCGGCCAGCACCTGCACGAGAATCGTGTTCGAGCCCTGCCCGATGTCGACCGCACCGTTGTAGAACATCACGCGGCCCTCCGGCCGCAGCCCGACGCGCATGGTCGACGGATTGGCGATCACCGTGTTGCCGATGCCGTACCACATGCATGCGAGCCCCGCGCCGCGGCGCACGCCCTTCAGCCGACCGGCCGCCGCCGCGCGGTGGTTGAAGGCCTCCGCCCCGAGCAGCGCCTTCTTCCAGGGGGCGCGCAGCGCATCGAGGCAGCGCGCGAGCCCCGCGCTCGCCGCGAGCACCTGACCGGTCGCCGTGGCCTGTCCCGCGCGCAGCGCGTTGCGGTGCCGGAACTCGAGCTTGTCGAGGCCGGCCCGCTCGGCGAGCTCGTCCAGCAGGGCCTCGTGCACGATGGTGGACTGCGGCACGCCGAAGCCGCGGAAGGCGCCGGCGATCGGACCGTTGGTGTACACGGCGCGCGTCAGCGCGCGTACGTTCGGCACGAAGTACGGCCCGGACGCGTGGATCGGCACGCGGTTGGCGACGGTGTTGCCCCAGGAGGCGTAGGCGCCGGTGTTGAAGTCGCCGGAGAAGTCGGCCGCGACGAGCCGCCCGTCCGCGTCGCAGCCGAAGCGCGCGCGCATGCGCGCCGGGTGGCGCTTGGTGGTCGCGGCCATCGACTCCGGCCGGGTGTAGACGCCGCGCACCGCGCGCTTCAGCTTCCAGGCCGCGACCGCGAGCAGCGGCTGGATCGAGAGGTCGAGCTTGCCGCCGAAGCCGCCGCCGACCGCCGAAGGGACGATGTGGACCTGGGCGTCCTTGATCCCGAGGATGCGCGCGATCTCCTCGCGGTCCATGTACGGGGTCTGCGTGCACGCGAACACGCGCAGGCGATCGCCGATGCGCTCCGCGTAGCCCGCCTCCGGCTCGATGTACGCGTGCTCCACGTAGCTGGTGGTGAACTCGCCCGCGGCGACGTGCGCCGCCGCGGCGAGCGCGGCGTCGACGTCGCCCTTCGCCACGCGGCCGCGGATGAGCACGTTGTCGGGGTTGCGCGCGTGCAGCGGCACGCCGTCCGCGAGCGCCTGCTCGACCTCGGTCCGCGCCGGCTCCGGCGTCCAGCGCAGCGGGATGTCCGCCTCCGGGATCGCCAGCACGGCGTCGCGCTCGCCGACGAGCGCGAGCACCGCCTCGCCGCGATATCGCACGCGGCCGTCGGCGAGCACCGGCTGGTCCTTCACGTCGGGGAAGATGCCGAAGCCGTTCACCGGCACGTCGCGCGCGCCGATCACGTCCACGAGACCGGGATGCCGCACGAAGAGCGGCGCGAGGTCGCCGACCTCGAACCGCGCCGCCGCGTGCGGGGCGCGCACGACGCGCAGCCAGAGCGCGTCGTCCGGCCAGCGGTCGGCGCCGTAGCGCTCCGCGCCGGTCACCTTCGCCGCGCCGTCGACCTTGGGCGCGCGCGCGCCGACCGCCGCCCCGACCGGCGGGGTCGCGAGCGCGCTCTCACCCTGCGCCGCGGCGAGGACCGCCTCCACGATGCGGCGATACCCGGTGCAGCGGCACAGCACGCCGCCGAGCGCATCGCACACCGCGTTCTCGTCCGGGCGCGGGACGCGCGCCAGCAGGTCGTGCGCGGCCATCAGCATCCCGGGCGTGCAGACGCCGCACTGGGCCGCGTCGTGCGCGAGGAACGCGCGCTGCAGCCGGTCGAGCGTCGCGCCGCGCGCGAGGCCTTCGACCGTCACCACCGCCCGGCCCTCGACCTGACCGAGGGCGGTGAGGCACGCGCACACCTGGCGCCCGTCCAGGAGCACGGTGCAGGCGCCGCAGTCGCCGGCGTTGCAGCCGACCTTGGTGCCGGTCAGGCCGAGCGTCTCGCGCAGCACGTCGGACAGCCGCTCGGCGCGCGCGGCCGCGACGCGCTGCGGCGCGCCGTTCAGCGTGAACGCGACCGTGACCGGCTCAAGCGGCTTGTTCATGCGCGAGCTTCTCGAGCGCGCGCGCGACCAGCGTCGCGGCCGCGTCGCTGCGGTACGCCGCGGAGGCGCGCACGTCGTCGATCGGGGCGAGCGGCGCGAGGTGCGCGG
>JAGVSZ010000323.1 GCA_019137045.1 Betaproteobacteria bacterium | reverse complement strand
GGCCGCGTCGGCGCCGCGTGCCTGCCTGCGCCACGCCCACGGCGCCTGCGGCGCCGCGTCGCGCCACAACCCGCGCCGGGCGTCGCGCGCCTCGAGCTCCGCCGACTCGTACACCTTGCGGTCCGCCGGCGACTGCTCGCGCGCGTACTCGCGGAACCACCACGCGTGCCCGCTGCGGACCTGCTCCAGCCCCACGTCGCGCGCGCCCACATACAGGCTGCACACTTCCCGGCCGTAGCGGTCGCGCTTTGCGCAGCGGAGGTCCGCCTGCCGGCCGAAGGCGAGGCGCGCGAGGTGCTCCTTCGCGGCAGTGCCGAAGGCCTGCGCCTTCTCCGGCGCGTCGATGCCCGCGAGCCGGATCCGGTGGGATTGGTTCGACGCGTCGAGAATCGTCACCGTGTCGCCATCCTGGATGCCCACGACCCGGCCCTCGAAGTCCCGCCCAAAGGCGGAACTCGCGGCCAGGGCGACTCCCAGAAAGGCCCCCAGGACGAGGCGGTAAGCCATTGACATGACGCGGATCGTAGCGATCCGGCACCGAATGACAACGGCATTTGTTCACGCTTAAGTGGCAAACCGTTTTGGCGCGATCGGTCTATAGTGCAAGCGCCGTCCCCCGCGGACCACGCGCGCGCCCTCCTCCGCCGCAGGAGGGGGGACGATGCGCGCGCGGCGGAGACCGTCGAGATGTCGGCGCAGCGGCTGCAAATTCCTGTCAAACGTCGTCGCATGCGCGGCGTTTCTTACGCTCGGCGGCGGGTGGCGACCCGCCGACGAGCGACATCGCTAGAGTGGCCGCCGGACCGGCGCGAGCCGAAAGGAGGATGACATGGACCTCGAGTCGATACGCAGGACGGCCGCGTGGAACGCGGGCGTCGGCGCCGTGCGCGGCGCGCTCGTGGCAGCGGGCGCGGTGGTGCTCGTCTTCGCCGCGGTCCAGGGCACGCGCCTGGCAACGGGCGGCAGCGGCGCCGAGCCCGCCGGCGCACCGGACGACCGGGCCGAATTGCCGTCCCCCGGTCAACCGGTGGAGGTTCCGTCGGTGGACCGCCGCGTTCAGGCGCTGGCGAGCTTTCTCGCGCGGCGGTATCGCGTTGCGGCCGAACCGGTCGAGGAGCTGGTGCACGCGGCATTCGCCGCCGGGCGCCTCACGCAGCTCGATCCCCTGCTCATCCTCGCGGTCATCGCGATCGAGTCGCGCTTCAACCCCATCGCCGAGAGCGACTACGGCGCGCGCGGCCTGATGCAGGTCGTGCCGCGGTTCCACCTGGAGAGGCTGGCGCTGCACGGCGGGAGCGCGACGCTGCTCGAGCCGCACACGAACGTGCTGGTCGGCGCGCAGATCCTCGACGAGTACATCGCGCGCGCGGGCGGCATCGAGGCCGGCCTGCAGCTCTACAACGGCGCCCTGGAAGACCCGGCGCGCACCTATGCCCAGCGCGTGCTCGCCGAGCGCGCGCGCCTCGCGCAGGTGCTGCGGTCTGCGTTGCCGCACCCGGAGCGCGCCGCGCTCGCCCATGCGCGCAGCTGAGGGCGCCGGTCGGACGACGACCCGCCGCGGCCCGGGCGAACGTCCGCACACCGGGTAGCCCCGCGCCGCGCGAGGCGGCGCCGGCGCGAGCCGCGCGCAACGGGAGCCGGCTTCGTCCGCCAATGCGCCACGCGGCGGGTGCCGCAGGCTCGACCGATCATTAGAATCGCTCCCTGCGGCCGTGCGGAGACTGAGCGATGGACGGGCAGACGACCGGTGGATCGGTCCGGCTGGACGACGAGGGCTATCTCGTCGAGCCGGGCGACTGGAACGAGGAGATCGCGGCGCGGCTCGCCAGGTCCGAGAACGTCGACCTCACCGACGATCACTGGAAGGTGCTGCGGTTCATGCGCGAGTACTACCAGGATCGCTCGATCGCGCCCGACGCCCGGTTCACCATCCGATTCCTGGCCGACGTGGTCGGTTACGGCGCACACGCGAAGAAGCGGCTGTTCGAGCTCTTCCCGTACGGCTACGTGAAGCAAGCCTGCAAGATCGCGGGCATGAAGCGGCCCAGAGCCTGGAGTACGGGTTGAGATTGCGTTCCGGGCCGCGCGCAGCGCGGGCGGCGCGCATAGGGCATTGAGCGCGCGCACCGGCGCGCCGAAGTGGATGGTCTCCGCCTCGTGGTCGACCGCACGGCATTGCGCGAGGAGGTGATGGAACGCACCGTCCGGATCGGGCGGGAGCTGGAACGCCGCGGACAACCCGCGGACTTGGCCGAGCGCCTGGCCATCGAGCAGGCGCTCAAAACGAGAGGCTACTTGCGACAGACCCCCGGAGGCTGGTGCTAGGTGATTTCGAGCATCGCCGATCGCGCATTTGGGTGGCGCGGCACACACGAAGCTGCCAGGGTTCGGGCACGAGCCCGAGACGAAGGTCACGGCGGTCGCGTGACGCTCCAAAGCCGCGCCACCCCTCTTGCGCTCTGTATCTTATAGCGATACACTCACGCCGTGATCAAGAGCTTCGCGCACAAGGGCCTCGCACGCTTCTACCGCGAGGGCTCGAAGGCCGGGATTCAGGCGAAGCACGCGACACGGCTGCGGCTGCAACTGGGTCGGTTGGACACGGCGTCCGGGCCACAGGACATGGACCTCCCGGGATGGCGGCTCCACCCTCTCAAGGGCGATCTGAAAGGCCGCTGGGCGGTGTGGGTCGACGAGAACTGGCGGCTTGTCTTTGCGTTCGAGGGTGAGGACGCGGTGCAGATCGATTACACGGACTACCACTGAGGAGCAGGACGATGACGCGCATGCACAACCCTCCGCACCCGGGCGAAGTGCTTCAGGACACCGTGCTCGGGGGAGACGGGATCTCCGTGACCGAATTCGCGAAGCGCCTCGGCGTCTCGCGGGTTGCGCTCTCGCGCGTCGTGAACGGGCGTGCAGCGGTGAGCGCCGAGCTGGCGATCCGGCTGGCCGCAGCGCTAGGCGGCTCGGCGGAGTCCTGGCTGCGGATGCAGGCTGCCCATGACCTGTGGCGCGCAGAGAAGCGCCGGCGTCCGAAGATCCAGCCGCTGAAGATGGCGGCGTAGCCTCGACACCCTGGTGAACATGTTCGCGACCGGCGAGGCTGGGCAACGTGAGTCCGATGGACTACGAATTACGCTTCACAAGCCAAGCGAACGGTCCGAAAAATTGGGGGAAGCCCAGCAACCCCTGGACAACCCGTTCGGCCCAAGGTTGTCACCCATGTCTTAGGTACGATCCGTCACCCATGTGTGCGGGCCGGACCCGGAATAAGTTGGCGACCCCACGGGGATTCGAACCCCGGTTACCGCCGTGAAAGGGCGATGTCCTAGGCCTCTAGACGATGGGGTCGGTATTCGGGGTGGTGGAGCAGGGTTGGTGGAGGTAAGCGGGATCGAACCGCTGACCTCTTGCATGCCATGCAAGCGCTCTCCCAGCTGAGCTATACCCCCAACCGGCGGCGCGAATTATAGCGGCGGATCAAACACCTGTAAAGGAAACGCCGGCGCTCAGCCGGCATGGCGCCGGATGCGCTCGAGCACGCGCGCCTTCCCGGCCGCGGCGAGCGTCGGATACAGCGCCGGCGTCTGGGTCGTGCCGAACACCACCGCCCGGAGCGGCATCGCGAGCTTCGGCATCTTCAGCCCGTGGGCCTTGAGCACGCCCTCGAACGCCGACTGGATTCCCTCCTCGGACCACGGCTCGACACCGGCGAAGCGCTCGAGCAGTGCGCCCAGCGCAGGCCGCGCCTCCGCGGTCAGCTGCGCGCGGAGGAGCTCCGGCGCAGGCGCGGCGTCGCTGTAGAAGAGTGCGCGCGCCGCGTCCGCGAGCTCGTTCAGCGTCGAGGCGCGCTCGCGCAGCAGCGCCGTCGCCACCGCCAACTCGGGGCCGCGCGCGAGGTCGCCCCCCGCGCGCTCGATGCGCGGGGCGACCAGCGCCGCGAGCCGCTGCGGATCGGCCTTCTTGATGTACTGCTGGTTAAGCCACAGCGCCTTCTCGGGGTTGAACTGCGCGGGCGAGCGGCTGATGTGGCCGAGGTCGAACCACTCGACGAACTGTTCCACCGCGAACACCTCGTCGTCGCCGTGCGACCAGCCGAGGCGCGCGAGGTAATTGACCAGCGCCTCGGGCAGGAAGCCGTCCTCGTCGTACTGGGTCACGCTCACCGCGCCGTGACGCTTGGAGAGCTTCTCGCCGTCGGCGCCGAGGATCATCGGCACGTGCCCGAACTTCGGCACCGGCACGCCGAGCGCCTCGTAGATGTTGATCTGGCGCGGCGTGTTGTTCACGTGATCGTCGCCGCGGATGACGTGCGTGATCGCCATGTCCAAGTCGTCGACCACCACCCCGAAGTTGTAGGTCGGCACCCCGTCGGCGCGCAGGAGCACGAGGTCGTCGAGCTCGCGGTTGGCGATCTCGATCGGTCCCTTGACGAGGTCGTGCCAGCCGACCACCCCCTCGTCCGGGTTGCGGAACCGCACCACCGGCGTGACGCCCGCCGGCGGCGTCCTGCCGCGCGCGTTTTCGGGGCGCCAGCGCCCGTCGTAGCGCGGCTTCTCCCCGCGGGCGCGCTGCGCGTCCCGCATCGCGTCGAGCTCGTCCTTGGACGCGTAGCAGAGGTACGCCCGCCCGCCCGCGATCAGCTGCTCGGCCACCGCGCGATAGCGCGGCAGGCGCTCCATCTGCCGGTACGGGCCCTCGTCCCAGTGCAGCCCGAGCCAGCGCATGCCGTCGTAGATCGCCGCGACCGCGTCCTCGGTGTGGCGCTCGAGGTCGGTGTCCTCGATGCGCAGGACGAATTCGCCCCGGTGCTTGCGCGCGTACGCCCACGAGAAGAGCGCCGTGCGCGCGCCGCCGATGTGCAGGAAGCCGGTCGGACTGGGTGCGAAGCGGGTGCGAACCATCGGGATGCCACGTCAGGAGGCGCGCATTGTACTCACTCAGCCTGCGACCAGCGTCGCCGGATCGACGTACGCGTAGCCGAGCGCCGCCGCCACCTCCCGGTGCGTCACCCTGCCCTCGCACACGTTCAGTCCGGCGCGCAGGTGCGGGTTGCGCGCGAGCGCGGCCTTCCAGCCCTGGTCGGCGAGTTCGAGGACGTACGGCAGCGTCGCGTTGTTGAGGGCGAACGTCGACGTGCGCGGCACGCCGCCCGGCATGTTCGCCACGCAGTAGTGCACGATGCCGTCCACGACGTAGGTGGGATCGCCGTGCGTCGTCGGGCGCGAGGTCTCGAAGCAGCCGCCCTGGTCGATCGAGACGTCCACCAGGACGGCGCCCCGTTTCATCCGGCGGAGCAGATCGCGCCCCACGAGTCGCGGCGCGCGCGCGCCCGGGACCAGCACCGCGCCGACGACCAGGTGCGCGCTGGCCACGTGCTCGGCGACGAGGTCGCCGAGGGCCATCACGGTCTTCACCTGCGCGCCGTACCGGGCCGCGATTCGCCGCAAGGCCTCCGGCGAGCGGTCCATGACGACCACCTCGGCCCCGATGCCGCTCGCGATGTACGCGGCGTTGGACCCGACGTTGCCTGCGCCCAGGATCACCACCTTTCCCGGCGCAACGCCCGGCACGCCGGAGAGGAGCACACCACAGCCGCCGCGCGCACGCTCGAGGCTCGCCGCTCCGGCCTGGATCGACATGCGCCCGGCGATCTCCGACATCGGCGCGAGCAGCGGCAGCGTTCCGTGCGCCGACGTGACGGTTTCGTAGGCGATGCAGACCGCACCCGACGCGACGAGATCCTGCGCCTGGGCGGGATCGGGGGCGAGATGCAGGAACGTGAACAGCACCTGCCCCGGCCGCAGCCGCCGGCGCTCGTCCGGCTGCGGCTCCTTCACCTTGACGATCAGCTCCGCCGCGGCGAACACCTCGTCGGCCGTGCCTGCGAGCCGGGCCCCGGCGGCGACGTACGCCTCGTCCGCGACCCCCGCGCCGGCGCCGGCGCCGCGCTCGACCACGACCTCGTGCCCGCGCGCGCACGCCTCGTGCACGCTCGCCGGCGTGAGACCGACGCGATTCTCGTGCGGCTTGACTTCCTTCGGCACCCCGATGCGCATCGCCGTCACTCTCCGGATTGATCAATGTTAACGCCGGGACGCGCAGCTACACTCGGCCCGCCCAGTCAGGGAGCCGAACATGCCAGCGAGCGACGCGCACGGAACCCGCGGCCAGACCGCCGCCCATCATCTCGTCCGACGCGTCCCGACCGCCGCCCCGGACGACGAGGCCGGCGCGGCACGGACGCGGCTGCTCGGCCAGCACTACGACTGCGTCGACGCACTCTACCTCGTCGACGAAGACCGCCGCCTTCTCGGGATGGTGCCGCTCCCCGCGCTGCTCGCGGCGCAGCAGGATGCGAAGCTCGCGTCGCTCGCGACCGCGCCGGTGCCCGGAGTCCTGCCCGACACCGATCAGGAGCACGCCGCTTCGCGCGCCATCGCCCGCGGACTCGCCTCGATCCCCGTGGTCGACCGCGCGCACCGGCTGCTCGGCGCAGTGCCCGCGCGCACGCTGCTGGAGATTCTGCGCCACGAGCACGTCGAGGATCTGCACCGCCTCGCCGGCATCCGACACGAAACCGAGCGCGCGCGCACGGCGATCGAGGCGCCGCCGCTGCGCCGCGCGCGCGATCGTCTCCCCTGGCTCCTCGCAGGCCTGGTCGGGAGCGTCCTGGCCACTGCCGTGATGGCGCAGTTCGAGCGCGCGCTCGCAGCGCAGGTGGCGATCGCGTTCTTCGTCCCGGGTCTGGTCTACCTCGCCGATGCCATCGGCACGCAGACCGAGGCGATCGCGGTGCGCGGCCTGTCGCTGAGCCAGGCGCCGCTCGGGAGGCTCGTCGCGGGCGAACTTCGCACCGGCATGCTGCTCGGCGCCGTCCTGGGTGGCCTGACGTTCGCCGGCATCTGGATCGGGTTCCGCGACCCGAGCCTCGCGGCGGCCGTGGCGCTCGGCCTGTTCGCGGCCTCCGTGGTCGCGACGACGGTCGGACTCGTCTTCCCCTGGATCCTCGCGCGGCTCGGCCGCGACCCCGCGTTCGGCAGCGGGCCGCTCGCCACCATCATCCAGGACGTCCTGACCCTGCTGATCTATTTCGCCGCAGTCAACGCGTTCCTCTGACGCGGTTTGACCGGGCTCCCGGCGCTGTGGGAAAATCCCGCGCCTCCGGGCGGTTAGCTCAGCGGTACGAGCACTCGCTTCACACGCGAGGGGTCACTGGTTCGATCCCAGTACCGCCCACCATCGCTCCTGCTACCCGCCTGGGCGCGCCCGCTCAGGCGCGCGCGCCGTCCTGCAGATCGAGCCGGACCACCCGCACCGCCGGATCGTCCGGATCGAACTCCGTCCTGAACCCGAGCTTGCGCACGAATTCCAGCATGCGCGCGTTCGTGCCGAGCACGTAGCCTTCCATGCGCTTCAAGCCGCGCAGCCGCGCGTCGCGGACGAGCGCGCGCATCAGGCGCCCGGCCACGCCCCTGCCCTGCCACGCGTCGGCCACCGTGATCGCGAACTCGCAGGACTCGCCGTCGCCGCCGATGGTGAAGCGCGCCACCGCGATCTCCTCCTCGCCTCCCGGTGTGGACCGGATGACGACGTACGCCGCCTCGCGCGCGTGGTCGGGATGGGTGAACGCGTGCAGCCGCTCGGGACTGAGCTCCCTCAGCTCGCCCATGAAGCGCTTGAACCGCGACTGGGGCGAGAGGTTGCGCACGAACGCGCGCTCGAGCTCCATGTCGCTCGCCCGGATCGGGCGCAGCGTCGCCGCGCTGCCGTCGGGCAGCGTCCAGTTCTCCACGATCTCCGGCGGCGGCGCGACCGCCACGGCTCAGGGCGCCGTGAACCCGGCGTCCTCGATCGCCTTGCGGAACTGCGCCGCTCCCGCCCGGGCCGGGTCGTAGCGCAGCGCGGCCTCGCCCTTCTCGAGCGAGACGGCGACGTCCTCCACGCCCGGCAGCGCCTGGAGCACGCGCGTCACGCTGCGCACGCAGCCCTGGCAGGTCATTCCCGACACCTTGATCGTGGTCGTTTCCATGCAGTTCAGCTCCGGTTCGAGGATCGCCAGCGCCCGAGCAGCAGCGAGTTGCTCACCACCGACACCGACGAGAACGCCATCGCCGCCCCGGCGATGACCGGGCTCAGCAGCCCGAGCGCCGCGAGCGGGATGCCGAGCACGTTGTAGATGAAGGCGAAGAACAGGTTCTGCCGCACCTTCGCCACCGTGCGCCGCGACAGCTCGACCGCATCGGCGAGCGCGCGCAGGTCGTCGCGCATGAGCGTGACGTCCGCCGTGTCGATCGCCACGCCGGTCCCGCCCGCCAGGGTGAAGCTGACGTCGGCCGCGGCGAGCGCGGGCGCATCGTTGATGCCGTCGCCCGCCATGCCGACCACGCCGCCCGCCCTGCGGCGCGCGGCCACCTCGTCCGCCTTGCCGGCCGGCAGGACGCCGGCGCGGAACTCGTCGATCCCGGCCTGCGCGGCGATCGCGCGCGCGGTGGCTTCGTGGTCACCCGAGATCAGGGCGAGCCGTATCCCGAGCGCGCGCAGCCGCGCCATCGCCTCGCCGGCCGTCGCGCGCAGCCGATCGGCCACGAGGAGGGTCCCGAGGAAGCGCCCGCCCGCCGCGACGGCCACCACCGTCTCGCCGCCGCCCCGGAGCGCGGCGATCGCGGCCGCGTCGACCGGCACCCCGACCTCCGCCACGAACTCCGGCGTTCCGAGGCGCGCCGGGACGCCGTCCACCACGCCCACGACCCCCTTCCCCGTGACGGCGCCGAACTCCGCCGGAAGCGCACCGACCACCCCGGCCGCCTCGGCGCGCTCGCGCACGGCGCGCGCGATCGGATGCTCGGAGGCGCGTTCGAGCGCCGCCGCGACGCGCAGCAGCTCGACCTCGGTCGCGCCGGGCGCGGGGATCACGCGCGTGACCCCCGGCCGGCCCTCGGTGAGCGTTCCGGTCTTGTCGAGGAGCAGCGTCGTCATCGCCCCGGCGCGCTCCAGCGCCGTCGCGTTGCGAATCAGGATTCCCGCCTTTGCGGCGCGCCCGATCCCCACCATGAGCGCGGTCGGCGTCGCGAGGCCGAGCGCACACGGGCACGCGATGACGAGCACCGCCACCGAGCGCACCAGCGCGAGCTCGAACGATCCGAGCACGAGCCAGACGGCGAACGTCACCAGCGCAACCGCGACGACCGCGGGCACGAAGATCGCGGACACCCGGTCGGCGAGCGCCTGGACCGGCGCCTTCGAACCCTGCGCGAGCGCGACGAGCCGCACGATTCCGGCCAGCACCGTCTCGCGCCCCACGCCCGTGGCGCGGCACTTCAGCAGCCCGGTGCCGTTGACGGTGGCGGCGAAGACCTTCGCCCCGGCCGCCTTCGGTACCGGCAGGCTCTCGCCGGTCAGCATCGATTCGTCCACGCTGGAGGCGCCCGCGAGCACTTCGCCATCCACCGGCACGCTGTCGCCGGGGCGCACGAGATAGACGTCGCCGCGCCGTACTCGCTCCACCGGCACCTCGCGCGCGCCGTCGGGCCCGTCGAGCCACGCCACCTGCGGCTGGAGGCGCGCGAGCGAGCGCAGCGCGGCGGAGGTGCGCGCCTTGGCGCGCGCCTCGAGCCACTTGCCGAGGATGACGAGGGTGATCACGACCGCGGCGGCCTCGAAATAGACGTGCTGCCGGAGCCCCCACAGCACCACCACCGCGCTGAACGCGTACGCGATGGTCGTGCCGAGCGCGATCAGCACGTCCATGTTGGCCGCGCCGCCGCGCAATGCGTGCCAGGCGCCGCGGTAGAAACGCGCCCCGCTGACGAACTGCACCGGCGTCGCGAGCAGGAGCTGCAGCCAGCCCGGCAGCAGGTGGTGCCCGGAGCCGGCGAACATCCACGCCATGTCGGCGAGGAACGGCGCGGTGAAGACGGCGGCGAGGAGGAACTGGCGCAGCGCGGCGCGGCGGTCGCTCTCGTGGTCGGCGACTGCGCCCGCCTCGTGCACCCGGGCGTCGTAGCCGGCGCGCCGCACCGCGTCGATGAGCGATTCGACCGTCGCGGCGCCGGGCTCGACCGCGACCTGGGCGGTCTCGGTGGCGAAGTTGACGTTGGCCGCGACCCCCTCGATCCGGTTCAGCGTCCGCTCGATCCGGCTCGCGCACGCGGCGCACGTCATGCCTTCGAGCTCGAGCTCGATCAGCGCGCCGGCGGACGGAGCGTTCATGTCAGGGGACGAGCGTGACCGGAATGCGCGCGCGGTGGAGGACCTTGATGCCGATCGAGCCGATCAGCATGCTCGACGCCGCGCCCATGCCGCGCGTGCCCATGCAGATCAACTCGCAGCCGCGCTTCTCGGCCTCCTCGACGATCGCGCGCGCGATCTCGCCGACGAGGATGTGGGGGGTGTAGGCGACCTTCGCCTCCTGCAGCACGCGGACGCTCGGGGCGAGCGCCTTCTCGCCCTCCGCGCGATAGTGGCTCTCGATCATGTCCTGCGAGATCACCTTGCCCGAGAATCCGCCCACGTGCGGCACCGGCAGCTGCACCGTCACCAGCTCGACCCCGGGGGGTTCCTTCAACGCGGCGCTCATCTCGACGAGCTTGCGGGTGGCGCGGACGGCGCACTCCGATCCGTCCACGGCGAGCAGAATTTTCATATTGCCTCCCGGGCGGGTTCCATCGCGACCGCCGCCATCGATTCTAACTTGTGGGCGCCAACGGCCGGATCAAGTCAGGCAGGCGATGCCGTTCCGGACGTGCTCGGCCAGGCCCGGCGTGCGCAGCACGCCCCAGACCCCGAGCGCCGCGACCGCCAGCCCCGCCGCGAGACGCACGCCGCGACGCTGCAGCAGCGTGCGCAGCGCGCCGACCGCCAATCCCGCGGCGAGCAGGTTGGGCAGCGTTCCGAGGCCGAACGCGAGCATGACGAGCGCGCCGCGCGCCGCACTTCCGCTCACGAGCGCGAGCGCGAGCACGCTGTAGACGAGCCCGCAGGGCAGCCAGCCCCAGACCGCGCCGACCGCGAGCGCGCGCGGGACGGTCGCGACCGGCAGCCAGCGCCGCCCGAGCGGGGAGACCTGGCGCCACAGCCCCGCTCCGAGCCGCTCGAGCCCCGCGACGCTGCGGCCGAGCCCGGCGAGGTAGAGCCCGAGCAGCATCACCAGGCCGTTCGCCACCACGCCGAGCACGACTTGCGCGGGCAGCACCGCCTGGAGCATCGCGGCGGTCCCGCCGATCCCTCCGGCGAGCGCGCCGGCGGCGCCGTAGCTCGCGATCCTGCCTGCGCTGTACGCGAGGTGCAGCGGCGCCTGCGCGGGAGTCGCGGCCACCGCGACGCCGCCGGGCCCGAGCCGCACGCCCGCGCCGCCGGCCGGCTGCAGGTTGAGGGCGCTGACGATGCCCCCGCACATGGCGACGCAGTGCACGCCGCCCAGCAGGCCGACGAGAAAGGCGCTCGCCGCGAGCTCGCTCAATGTCTGGCCCTCGTTCCGTGCAGCCGCCCACCGTCCGGGCGCGGCCGGCGCGCCGCGCACGGCGCTAGATTACCTTCGAGTACCGCGCGCGGCTCTGGGCCTCGCGCAGGTAGCGGTCGAAGACCATCGCGATGGCGCGCACCAGGAGGCGGCCGCGCGCGGTGACCGTGATCCATTCCCGGTCGACCTCGACCAGGCCCATCGCCTGCAGCTCGCGCAGCTCGGCGAGCTCCGCCGCGAAGTAGCGCTTGAAGTCGATCAGGTACGCGATGCCGATCGAATCCATCGAAACCGCGAACTGGCACATCAGCGCCATGATCACCGCGCGCCGCACCAGGTCGTCGGCCGAGTGCTCGATCCCGCGCAGCACCGGGAATTCGCGCTGGTCGAGGCGGTCGTAGTACTCGTCCAGCGTCTTCACGTTCTGGACGTAGGACGGCCCCACCGCGCCGATCGCCGAGATCCCGATCGCCACCAGGTCGCACTCCGCGCGGGTCGAATAGCCCTGGAAGTTGCGGTGCAGGTGCCCGATGCGCTGGGCCTGCGCGAGATCGTCGTCGGGACGCGCGAAGTGGTCCATCCCGATGTACTGGTAGCCCGCGCGGGTGAGCGTACGGATCGCGAGCGTCAGGAGGTCGAGGCGCGTGGCGGCCGACGGCAGGTCCGCCTCCCTGATCCGGCGCTGCGGCTTGAACACGGTCGGCAGGTGCGCGTAGTTGTAGAGCGCGATCCGGCCGGGATTGAGGCGCAGCACCTTGAACAGCGTCTGGCCGAAGCGCTCGACGCTCTGGTGCGGCAGGCCGTAGATGAGATCGAGGTTGACCGACTTGAAGCCGCTCGCGCGCGCCGCCTCGACCACGTCGGCGGTCATCTCGTAGGGCTGGATGCGGTTGACCGCGCGCTGCACGTCCGGGTCGAAGTCCTGCACCCCGACCGACAGCCGGTTGAACCCGAGCTCGCCGAGCAGCGCGATGGTCAGCGGGTCCGCGCTGCGCGGATCCACCTCGATCGAGTATTCCCCGTCCTCGGCAAACGCGAAGCGGTCGCGGATGATGCCCATCAGGTCGCGCAGCTCGAGCGCGCTCAGGAACGTCGGCGTGCCGCCGCCCCAGTGCAGCTGCTCGATGCGCTGCCCGTCCCCGATCACCGCGGTGACGAGGTCGAGCTCGCGCGCGAGATAGCGCAGGTACTTGGCCGAGCGGCCGTGATCGCGGGTGATGACCTTGTTGCAGCCGCAGTAGTAGCAGATCGTGCTGCAGAACGGCAGGTGCACGTACAGCGACAGCGCGCGCGCGGTCGCCGCGTCGCGCCGGTGCTCGAGCGCGCGGCGGTAGGCGGCGGCGTCGAACGCCTCGACGAAGCGGTCGGCGGTCGGGTAGGAGGTGTAGCGCGGCCCCGGCCGGTCGAAGCGCCGCAGCAGCTCCGGGTCGATGACGAGATCTGCCTGATTCACTGTAGAATTCCGGCCATTGGCAAGTTTGGGTCCGGCGCCGCGCGGCGTGTTGACCTGGATCAACGGTCTCGGGAACTCTACTTCGATGGACGCCCATCCTGCGGCCGGCAAGGCGCTCAACATCCATCAGCTCAGGACGGTCTGCTCGAGCTGCAGCCTGCGCGAGCTGTGCCTGCCGATGGGCCTCTCGCGTGCCGAGATCGAGCAGCTCGACCAGCTCGTCTACACGCGGCGGCGCATCAAGCGCGGCGAGACCCTGTATCGCGCCGGCGATGCGTTCGGCTCCCTGTACGCCATCCGGACCGGGTTCTTCAAGACCGACGTCATCCTGGAGGACGGCCGCGACCAGGTGACCGGGTTCCACATGCCCGGCGAGATCCTCGGCATGGACGGGATCGGGACCGAGGCGCACGCGTGCAACGCGCACGCGCTCGAGGACGGGGAGGTGTGCGTGATCCCGTTCGCGCGCCTCGAGGAGGTCTCGCGCGAGGTGCGCAACCTCCAGCACCAGTTCCACAAGGTCATGAGCCGCGAGATCGTGCGCGACCAGGGGGTGATGATGCTCCTCGGCACGATGCGCGCCGAGGAGCGGCTCGCGGCCTTCCTCCTCAACCTCTCGCAGCGCTTCGTCGCGCGCGGCTACTCGCCCTCGGAGTTCCACCTGCGCATGACGCGCGAGGAGATCGGCAGCTATCTCGGCCTGAAGCTCGAGACGGTCAGCCGCATCTTCTCCAAGTTCCAGGACCAGGGCCTGATCGCGGTCCAGCAGAAGCACATCCGCATCCTCGACACGGACGGCCTCCGGCAGCTCCTCGCCTACCGCGAGGTGTAGGGCGGCTGCGCGCCCGCGCCGGGCCGGCGGCCCGTCAGCGGTAGACGAGCACCGGGATCTTCGAGTGCGCGAGCACCTTCTGCGTCACGCTCCCGAGGATGAGCGAGGCGAGCTCGCCGCGGCCGTGCGAGGCCATGAAGATCACGTCGCACTTCTTGCGCCGGGCGGCATCGATGATGCCCTGGTAGGCGGTCGCCGGCTTCGTCATCACCGCCTCGCACGGCACCCCGGCCGCGCGCGCGGCCTTCTCCACTTCGGCGAGGTACTTCTGCCCGGTCTCGCGCGCACGCTCCTCGAAGGCCTTGATCGTCCCCGTGTCGATCACGTAGCCGTCGCCGTACACATAGGGCTGGAACGCCTCGAGCGCATAGTACGCGGTGACCTTGGCGCCCAGCTCCTTCGCGAGCGCGACGCCCGCCTTTATCGCCTTGCGCGCGAGCGCCGAGCCGTCGGTCGGAATCAGCACCTGCCTGAACATGGTGTCCTCCTCGTGGTTCCCCGGTTCACTGACCTGGTCAGTGTACCGTCCCCTTTCCGGGCGGCGTTTGCGGCCGATCAAAGGGCGCGCCGCGCGGGCGATTCAGGTCGGCGCTCGAGCGCTGGAAGAAGCAGGTCAGCGCGCTCGAGCCGGCCGCGAACAGCCAGAACAGGAAGAAGCCGATGGAATAGACCGCCGTGCGGCTCAGGGTGATTTCCCGGTCGAAGAACCGCAGGTCGGTCGGGTCGAAGACCGTGAAGACGACCCCGGTGGCGACCCCGGCCACGATGAACGACGGCCAGAGGATATAGATGAGCCGCTTGCCGTCGGACATGCCCCCTCCTTCCGCGCGCCCCTAATCGTGCCCGGCCGGACGGAGCACGACCCGGTCCTCGGCGGTGCGCCAATCGCCGGCGAGCCGCCACCCGCCGCCCTCGCCCTCCAGGACGAGGTGCCAGGCGCCGGCCGCCGGCGGCCGCAGCACGCCTTCGAACGTCCCGCCGGCCCCGCGGGCGAGCACGACGATCTGGTCCTGGCCGGACCGCGTCGGATGCACGAGGCGCAGCATCGTCGCGCCGTCGTTCGCACCCGCCCGCCCGGCAAGCGCCACGCGTACCCGGTCGCGCCCGGCGCTGAACTCGATCGCGGCTTCGAGCCCCAGGGCGGCCGCGCGCGCCCCGCGGCCGAGCACCTGGTTGATCGCCAGGCCGCGCTTGTAGTAGTCGTCGACGACCAGCCCGTCCTCGCTGCGCAGCCCGAGCACCACCATGACGACGCCCAGGGCCACCGCCGCGGCCGGCGCGGCCATCAGCAGCCAGGGCCAGGGCTCGCGGTACCACGGGCGCGACGGCGACGGCACGGCGCGCACGTCAGCGGACCAGGAACACCGACTGCTCGCGCGCGACCACGCCGGCGTCGTCGAGGGACTGGACCTCCACCTCGATCCGGTGCGAGCCCTTCGCCGTGGTGCCCGGGTCGATCTGGATGCGCAGCGGGACCTGGCGCGTGGTCGCGGCGGGAACCTCGATCTGCGCATCGCTCGCCACCGCGATCCCGGGCAGGCCGCTGGCGCCGATCCGGTACCTGTGCGCACGCTCCTGGGTGTTCATGACCTGGATGCGGTACACGTTCTCGATGCGCCCGCCTTCGACCTCCCGCGCGAGGCTGGCCCGGTCGCGCACGATGTCCACCTTGAGCGGCACGCGCAGCGCGAGCGCGCCCGCCAGCGCCGCGCAGACCGCGAACAGGATCGCGCCGTAGACGAGCGTGCGCGCGCGCAACACCCGCCGCACCATCTTGCGCGCGTCCCATCCGTGCGCGAGTGCGTTCTCGGTCGAGTAGCGGATCAGGCCGCGCGGATAGCCGAACTTGCCCATCACCTCGTCGCACGCGTCGATGCACGCGGCGCAGCCGATGCACTCGTACTGCAGGCCCTCGCGGATGTCGATTCCGGTGGGGCACACGTCCACGCAGAGCCCGCAGTTCACGCAGTCGCCGAGCGGGATCTCCGCGCGCACCGCCTTGCGCGAGCGCGGACCGCGCGGCTCGCCGCGCCCCGCGTCGTAGGTGATGATCAGGGTGTCGCGGTCGAACATCGCGCTCTGGAAGCGCGCGTAGGGGCACATGTACTTGCACACCTGCTCGCGCATCCAGCCGGCGTTGCCGTAGGTCGCGAAGCCGTAGAACAGGATCCAGAACGTCTCCCATGGCCCGGTCGCGAGCGCAGCGACCGCCCCCAGGAGCTCGGTGATCGGCGTGAAGTAGCCGACGAAGGTGAAGCCGGTCCACAGCGAGACCGCGATCCACGCCGCGTGCTTCGCGCCCTTGACCGCGACCTTGCGCGCGCTCACCGGCGCCTCGTCGAGGAGCATGCGCTGCGCGCGCCCGCCCTCGATCTTGCGCTCGATCCACATGAAGATCTCGGTGTAGACGGTCTGCGGGCACGCGTAACCGCACCACAGCCGCCCGCCGACCGCGGTGAACAGGAACAGCGCCAGGGCCGAGATGATGAGGAGCGCCGTCAGGTAGATGAAGTCCTGCGGCCAGAACACGAACCCGAAGATGTAGAACTTGCGCGCCGCGAGGTCGAAGAGCACCGCCTGACGGCCGTTCCACGTGAGCCACGGCAGCCCGTAGAAGACGATCTGGGTCGCCCAGACGAGCACCCACCGCCAGCGGTCGAACCGGCCGTGGACGGTGCGCGGGTAGATCTTCTTGCGGGCGGCGTACAGGGCCTGCGCGCCCTCGCCCTCAGACGCATTCCGGACGGCGGCCGCCCCCGCCCCGCCCTTCGGAGCGCGCACGACCGCGTCGCCCTCGCGCGGATCGTTCATCTTTCCGCGCCGGTCACTTCCCCGGCTGGTGCGTGAGGCCCCAGACGTACGCGGCCAGGACGTGGGCCTTGGCCTCGCCGAGCAGGTCCTTCCAGGCCGGCATCTGGCCCGTGCGCCCGTGCTGGATGGTGGCCGCGATGTCCGCCTCGCTGCCGCCGTACAGCCAGATCCTGTCGGTCAGGTTCGGTGCCCCGAGCGCGGGGTTGCCCTTCCCCTCCGGCCCGTGGCAGGCGGCGCAGATCTGCGCGAACTTCTCCTTGCCGCGCGCGACGCGGATGGAGTCGCTCGCCATGCCCGAGAGCGACATGACGTAGTGCGCGACGTCCTTGACGCCGTCCCCGCCGAGCGCGGCGCCCTGCGGCGGCATCACCGCGGTGCGCCCGCCGAGGATGGTCTCCTCGATCTGCTTCGGGTCGCCGCCCCACTGCCAGTCCGCGTCGGCCAGGTTCGGGAAGCCCTTCGCGCCGCGGGCGTCGGAGGCGTGGCACTGGGCGCAGTAGTTGAGGTAGAGGTTCTGCCCGATCGCCATCGCCTCCCGGTCGGCCGCAACCTGCTCGATGCTCATGGCGGCGTACTTGGCGTAGATCGGGCCATAGACCGCCTCGGCTTTCTTCACCTCGTCGTCGTACTGCCTCGACTGCGTCCAGCCGAGCGAGCCGCGGAAGCTGCCCAGCCCGGGATAGAAGGCGAGGTAGACGAGCGCGAACACCACGGTGATGTAGAACAGCCAGCGCCACCAGTTCGGCAGCGGGTTGTTCCACTCCTGCAGGTCCTCGTCCCACACGTGGCCCGTGGTGTCGATCTTGGCGCCCGGCGCGCGCCTGGTGGTCTGCATCCACAGCAGGACCGCGCAGCCGATGATCGAGCCGACGGTCAGCACCGCGATGTACCAGTTCCAGAACGCGCTCGTGAAATCGCTCATCGCTCCGCTCCCCCTTCGTTCCCCGCGTCCTCGTCCTCCTGCAGGATCGCGCTCGCCGCACGGTCGAAACCGGCCTTGCGCCGGGCGGCATAGGCCCACCCGACGATGCCGAGGAAGGTCGCGAAGCTCGCGACCGTGACCATCACGCGCAGGTCGTCGAGATCCATCGCGGCTAGCGCTTTTCCTTGAGCACCGTGCCCAGCCCCTGGAGGTACGCGATCATCGCGTCGAGCTCGGTCTTGCCTTCGAGCGCCTTGCGCCCGCCCGCGATCTCTTCGTCGCTATACGGCACGCCGACGCGCCGCAGCGCCCGCATGCGCGACTCGATGTCGTCGGCCGCGGCCGGCGTCGCGGCGAGCCACGGATACGCCGGCATGATCGACTCCGGCACGACGTCGCGCGGGTTCTGGAAGTGGATGCGGTGCCAGTCGTCGCTGTAGCGGCCGCCGACGCGCGCGAGGTCGGGCCCGGTGCGCTTGCTGCCCCACAGGAACGGGTGGTCGAACACGAACTCGCCGGCGACGGAGTAGTGCCCGTAGCGCTCGGTCTCGGCGCGAAACGGGCGGATCATCTGCGAGTGGCAGTTGTTGCAGCCCTCGCGGATGTAGACGTCGCGTCCGACCAGGCGCAGCGGCGAGTACGGCTTCAGGCCAGCGACCGCCTCGGTGGTCGAGCGCTGGAAGTAGAGCGGCACGATCTCCACCAGCCCGCCGATCGCAACCACCAGGATCACGAGGACGATCAGGAGCGTGTTGCTCTTCTCGATCTTTTCGTGCGTGAACGCCATGGTCCTCTCCCCCTCAGGCGTGGGCCGGGGCCGGGATCGGCGCATCGACCGCCTTGCGCCCGGCGATCGTCTTCCAGGTGTTGTAGGCCATGACCGCCATTCCCGCCAGGTACAGCAGGCCGCCGAGCAGGCGGATCCCGTAGAACGGCATGCTCGCCTTGGTGGACTCGACGAACGTGTAGGTGAGCGTCCCGTCGGGATTCACCGCGCGCCACATCAGCCCCTGCGTCACTCCGGCGATCCACATTGCCGCGATGTAGAGGACGATCCCGATCGTCGCCACCCAGAAGTGCAGGGTCACCAGCGGCACGCTGTGCATCTCGCTGCGCCCGAACAGGCGCGGGAGCAGGTAGTAGATGGAGCCGATCGTGATCATTCCGACCCAGCCGAGCGCGCCCGCGTGCACGTGGCCGATCGTCCAGTCGGTGTAGTGGGACAGCGCGT
>JAGVSZ010000354.1 GCA_019137045.1 Betaproteobacteria bacterium | reverse complement strand
TTCGGCGAAGCGCTGCGCAGCCTCCTGCAAAGCCGCATCGGCTTCGCCTTCGCGCGCGACCGGGATCGGCTCGTCGACGGTCACGCACAGCGCCCCGGCGTGGTCGCGCACCGCGAACACCGGAAGGAGCGCCGCGCCGGCGAGGCGCGAGAGCCCGGGCGCGCCGACCGCGAGCTCGAGCCTCCCGCCCAGGAGGTCGACCCCGGCGAGCCGCCGGCCCTCCCAGGCGCCCGCGGTGATCGACACGATGCCGTTGCGCCGGAGCTCGCGCTGCGCCGCGAGCGTCGCCGACATCGGCCTGCCGCGGTCGATGACGATGCGCCCGGCGAGGTGCGCGAGCTCGGCGCGCACGCGGATCCGGTTGACGGTGGCGATGCCGAGCCGTGACTTCGAGAAGCCGTGCTCGGGGCGGCTCATGTGCCAGGCACGGTAGCCGGCGTCCGCGAGCGCCTTCTTCGCGGCGAGCGCGTTGAAGCAGAAGTGCGCGACCCACAGCACGGCGCCGCGGCCGGCCGCGAGCGCGGCGTCGAGGTGCTCGCGACCCGCAAGCTCGATCGGCGCATTCCATCCGCCGGGGCCCACCGCCTTGAGGATCTGCAGGTGGTGCTCGCTGCGGCCGGCGGCCGACGCGAGCGCGAAGGCGCGCGCGTCGAAGTCCGGATCCGCGGACCCGAGCACGCGCTTCGCGATCCGCGCGACCGGTGCCGGATCGAAGAAGCGCAGCCGCGCCTTGGCCGCCTCGAGCCGCGCGCAGAACGCGGGCCATCGCCGCTCGGGGACGGCGGCGGCCGCGATCGCGAGCAACGGCAGCTCCGCGCCGAAAAGCAGGTCCTCGCGGGTGAGCCACGGCCGGGTCCCGCGCGATCTTTCGCGTCGACGGATCGTCATCGTGCCGGTCGCGTTACGATGGATGCTGCGCGCCGCCGCGATTATCGCCGCTTCGCGCCCCCGCCGCCATGACGCCCGACCGCGAGATCACCTTCGTGCTGACGAGCTGCGGCCGGTTCGACCTGCTCGAGGAGACCGTCCGCACCTTCGCCGCGTGCAACACGGCGCCGATCGCGCGCTGGGTGATCGTCGAGGACTCGGGGCGCCCGGGGGTCCGGGACGCCGTCGCGGGGACCGGCCTTCCGTTCGAGTTCATCGAGAACGATCCGCCGATCGGACAGATGGCGAGCATCGATCGCGCGTACGCGACGGTGACCACGCCGTACCTCTTCCACTGCGAGGACGACTGGCGGTTCTTCCGGAGCGGGTTCGTCGAGGAGTCGCTGGTGCTGCTCGAGCGGCTGCCCGAGGTGTCGGCAGTCATGTGCCGGCGGGCGGGCCAGAACGCGCGGCACGACGCGATCGTCGCGACGGCGCCGCCGCGCACGCTCGAAGGCATCGTCTACCGGCTGCCGCCGCCGCACGCCGACGAGGTCTGGTTCGGCTACGGCTTCAACCCCGGTTTGCGGCGGCTCGCGGACGCCCGCGCGTTCGGGTCGTTCGCCGCGCGCGGGCACGAGAAGCACGCGAGCCTCTGGTTCAAGCGGCGGGGCATGGGCATGGCCTCCCTCGAAGTGCCGGCCTGCGAGACCACCGGCCAGGAGCGTCACGTCGGCGACGCGACGGCGACGCCGGGCTGGGAGACGGTCGGCCGGGCGAGGCCGCCGGGCACGGTCGCCGCGCCGCGATCGCGCAACGACCCTTGCCCCTGCGGCTCGGGCGAGCGCTACAAGCACTGCCACGGACTGCCGGGATGAGCGACGGGGCCGCGCGTCGAATGGCGGCGGGCGCATCGGGGAGGTTATCCTTGCGCGAGGCCGCGTCGCGGCCGCCGACGTTCCCGGGGAGCACGATGGATTTCGACCAGTTCTGCCGATTCGCGCGCCGGGTCTCCCGTGCGCACCGGATCGAGCGCGGCGCCAGGTTCCGGCTCAAGGACCACGATCCGCGCGACACCGGCCCG
The DNA here is from genome assembly GCA_019137045.1 of Betaproteobacteria bacterium. Lineage (GTDB taxonomy): Bacteria > Pseudomonadota > Gammaproteobacteria > Burkholderiales > SG8-39 > JAGVSZ01. The sequence goes on along the minus strand of JAGVSZ010000354.1, from coordinate 3,324 downwards.
CTGGGCGACGAGCACAAGCCCGCCGCGCGGGAGGCGCTCGAGGATGGCAGGGAGGCGCTCGCGCAGCTGCAGGACATGCTCTACGCGCAGGACCGCTGGTCGGTGCTGCTCGTCTTCCAGGCGATGGACGCGGCGGGCAAGGACGGCGCGATCAAGCACGTGATGTCGGGCGTCAATCCGCAGGGCTGCCAGGTCTACTCGTTCAAGGCGCCGTCGGCCGAGGAGCTCGACCACGACTGGCTGTGGCGCTGCGTGCGCGCGCTGCCCGAGCGCGGGCGCATAGGCATCTTCAACCGCAGCTACTACGAGGAAGTGCTCGTGGTGAAGGTGCACCGCGAGTTCCTCGCCGCCCAGAAGATTCCGCCCGCGCTCCTGCACAAGCGCGTCTGGGACGAGCGCTACCGCGACATCCGGGGCTTCGAGCGCCACCTCGCCGCCAACGGGACGCTGATCCTCAAGTTCTTCCTGAACGTCTCGCGCGCCGAGCAGAAGCGCCGCTTCCTCGAGCGCATCGAGCAGCCCGAGAAGAACTGGAAGTTCTCGGCGGCCGACGTGACGGAGCGCGCGCACTGGAACGAGTACATGAACGCCTACCAGGCGATGATCCGCGAGACCTCCGCGCCCCACGCCCCGTGGTACGTCGTGCCGGCCGACAACAAGTGGTACACGCGCATCGTCGTCGCGGGCGCGATCGTCGACGGGCTCTCGCGCCTCGGCCTCCACTACCCGAAGGTGCCCAGGGCGCAGCTGGCAGAGCTCGCGGCGGCGAAGAAGGCCCTGCTGGCGGAGAAGCGCTAGCTTCCGGCGCCCGCCGGTCCGCCGGGCGCGGAACGCGGCGTGCGCGCGCCACCCCGATCCCGGACATGCGCTTCACGATCGCGACCTACAACATCCACAAGGGGTTCTCGCACCTGACGCGGCGCATGGTGATCCACGAGCTGCGCGAGCGGCTCCACACCATGTCCGCCGACGTCCTGTTCCTGCAGGAGGTCCAGGGCTCGCACGAGCACCACGCGGTCCGCTACGAGGACTGGCCGGGCAAGCCGCAGCACGAGTTCATCGCCGACCAGGTGTGGCGCGAGGTCGCCTACGGCAAGAACGCCGTCTACCGGCACGGCCACCACGGCAACGCGCTGCTCTCGCGCTTCCCGATCGTCGTGCAGGAGAACGAGGACATCTCGGCGCACCCGTTCGAGAGCCGCGGGCTCCTGCATTGCGTCGTGCGGCTGGGCCCGCGTATGCCCGACCTCCACTGCATCAACGTCCACCTCGGGCTGTTCGAGCGGGGACGGCAGTGGCAGGTTCGCGCGCTGTGCGAGCGCATCCGGCAGGCGGTCCCGAAGGGCGCGCCGCTCGTGATCGCCGGCGACTTCAACGACTGGCGCCACCGCGCGAACCGGCAGCTCGTCGACCAGCTCTCGGTCGTCGAGGTGTTCGAGGCGGTGAAGGGGCGGACGGCGCGCACGTTCCCGTCGGTGCTGCCGCTGTTCCGGCTCGACCGCATCTACGTGCGCGGGCTCGCCGTCATCGACGCGCGCGTGCACTACGCGTACCCGGGGCGGCGGCTGTCCGACCACGCGGCGCTCGCCGCCACCTGCGAGCTGGCGGCCGCGCGGCGCTGAACACGGGCCGGCCATGAACCGGTACACCCCGGGCAACGAGGTCGAGCTCCTGCGGAGCGGGGCCGCGTACTTCCCGGCGCTCGTGGCCGCGGTGGACGCGGCGGAGCGGGAGGTCTGGCTCGAGACCTACATCCTCGCCGACGATCCCGCCGGGCGCGCCGTCGCCGAGGCGCTCGTCCGCGCCGCGTCCCGCGGCGTCGACGTCCGCCTGCTCGTCGACGGCTGGGGCGCGAAGCACTACCTGACGAAGCGCCTCGAGCGGCAGCTCGTCGCGGGAGGCGTCGAGCTCCTCAAGTACCGTCCCGAGGTGCAGCCCTGGCACTTCCGGTCGCACCGGCTGCGCCGCCTGCACCGGAAGCTGTGCCACGTCGACGGGCGCGTCGCGTTCGTGGGCGGCATCAACCTGATCGACGACATGAACACGCCGGGGCACCGGCCGCCGCGCGTGGACTTCGCGGTGCGCCTGCGGGGGCCGGTCGTCGCGTCGATCGTGCAGACGATGCAGCGGCTCTGGGCGCTGAACGAGCTCGTCCAGTTCCGGTCGAGCGACGTCCCGCTGTTCCCCGACCTCGTTCCGACCGGGCGCGCCGGCGCGCAGACGGCGAAGTTCACGATCCGCGACAACCTGCGCCACCGGCGCGACATCGAGCGCGCGTACCTCGCGGGCATCCGCGTCGCGCGGCGCGAGATCCTGATCGCGAACGCCTACTTCTTCCCCGGCATCCGCTTCCGGCACGCGCTGATCGACGCGGCGCGCCGCGGCGTCGCGGTGACGCTGCTCCTGCAGGCGAAGGTCGAGTATCCGCTGCTGCACTACGCGAGCCGCGCGCTCTACGGCCAGCTCGTCGGCGCGGGCATCGCGATCCAGGAGTACCGGCGATCGTTCCTGCACGCGAAGGTCGCGGTGATCGACGACCGGTGGGCGACCGTCGGCTCGTCGAACATCGATCCCTATTCGCTGCTGATGGCGCGCGAGGCGAACGTGTTCGTGCGCGACGCGCGCTTCGCCGACGCGCTGCGCGCCGAGCTCCGCGCGATGATCGAGGAAGGCGCCCGCCCCGTCGACGCGCGCCGCTGGCTCGGCCGGTCGCTCGCGTCGAAGGCCGTCTGCTGGATCGCGTACGGCATCGTGCGCGCCGGCATGGGGCTCCTCGGCTACGGCGGCAACGAGTGGTGGGGCGGGCGTCCGCGCAAGCGCTGACGCCGCGCCTCAATCCCCATCGAAGAGCCCGTACCGCAGGTTCAGGTAGAGGAACTCGAGCGGATCGCGTCCCCAGTACATCCCGAGCGCGTGATACGCGCCATGCCGGACCTTGCCGCTTGCGACGATCGGGTTGCCGCGGTCGAGCGCGGAGGCGAAGCGCTCCTCCAGCGTGGGGGGCCGCTCGTCGGCCGGCTCGCGCGAGCCGAACACGTCGACCGGCGGCAAGGTCACCGGCGCACCCGCCTCGTTGCCGGGCGCGGCCGCGGCGTCGGACGCCGCGCAGGGCGGCGTCCCGGGCGGGCACCGGTCGCGGGGCACCGGGCCGGCGAACGTGCGGCGCGCGAGGCAGCCGGCGTCGAACTGTCGGTGCGGTTGCGCGCCCGACGGGTCGCCGATCCTGCATGGGGCGTCGCGGGCGTCGCGGGCGTCGGCCGGGGCCGCCGGGCAGGCCGGGCCGGTGCAATCGGCGGCATCGGCCGCCGCGGCCGGCGCGGGTCC
>JAGVSZ010000193.1 GCA_019137045.1 Betaproteobacteria bacterium | reverse complement strand
ACCGGGACGCGGCTGCGCTCGGCGAGCAGCACCGGCTCGTCGCCGCAGCGCGCCGGGTCGCCGTCGGCAGGGACGGCGCGCGCCGGCCCGCCCGCGCCGCGATAGCCGCGCGAGAGGATCCCGGGGTGGCGCCCGCAGCGCTGCAGCGCCTCCACCACCCAGAGCACCAGCGGGGTCTTGCCGGTGCCCCCCGCGACGAGGTTGCCGACGATCACGACGGGAACCGGCAGGCGCTGCGCGGAAAGGATTCCGGCGCGGTAAGCGGCGCGGCGCAGGCGGACGGCGAGGCCGAACGCGACGCCGAGCGGCGCGAGCGCGATCGAGAGCGCGCTCAGGCGATACCAGTGCCGCTCGGGGAATGAAGCAGGCGCGTCCAACCCTCTCGCCCCGGAATCGTCGCGCGGGAGGCGTCCCGCGCCGCGCGTCACCTGCCGGCCGACTGCTGCACCGAGAACGACACGTTGCTGTAGCCGGCGAGCCGCGCCGCCTCCATGACGTTGATCGAGAGCTGGAGGTTGGACTTGGCATCGCCGTTGATGATCACGATCGGGTCCTTGAGCGCGCTGCCGGCCTGCTTGAGCGCCTCGGCGAGCTGCGCGGCGGAGGTCGCCTGCACCGGCCTGCGGTCGATGGTCAGCTCGCCGGTCGCGCTGATGGTGACGTTGATCTCGTTCGGGCGGTCGGCCTGCTTGTCCGCCGCGGCGCTCGGCAGGTTGATCTGCAGCTCGGCGTACTTCGAGTAGGTGGTCGTGACCATGAGGAAGATGAGGATCACGAGCAGCACGTCGATCAGCGGGATCAGGTTGATCTCCGGATCCTCCTTCCAGTGGCTGCGGAAGTTCACGCCGCGCGCGCCCGCTCAGTTCCGATCGCCGTGGACGATGTCGACCAGGCGCAGGGCCTGCTGCTCCATCTCGATCACGAAGCTCTCGACCTTGCCGCGGAAGTGCCGGAAGAAGATGGTCGCGGGCACCGCGATCAGGATCCCGAAGCCCGCGTTGTAGAGCGCGATCGAGATCCCGTGCGCGAGCTGCGCCGGGTTCGCACCGGTGGGGTTCTGCGACCCGAAGATTTCGATCATGCCCACGATCGTGCCGAACAGGCCCCACAGCGGGCTGATCGCGGCGATCGTGCCGAGCGTGGTGAGAAAGCGCTCGAGGTCGTGCGTCACCGCGCGCCCCTCGTCCTCGATCGCTTCCTTCATCACCGGACGCGGCGCCTTGTGGCTGCGCAGTCCGGCGGCGAGCACGCGGCCGAGCGGCGAGTCACGGTAGAGGTTCTCGAGCAGCTGCGCGCCGACGCCCTGCTTCCGGTAGGCGTCCACCACCTTGTCGAGCAGTCCGGTGGGCACGATCCTGGAGCGCCGCAGCACGATCGCGCGCTCGATGATGAGCGCGACGGCGATGACCGAGGCGAGCAGCAGGAACCAGATCGGCCATCCGGCCGCTTGAATGATTGCGAACACGCGCGCGATTTCAACGAAAAATCAAAGCACGCGACTTTAGCGGCGACGCCCGTCCTCGGCAACAACGCGCGTCGGCGCGCGGCGTGCGCGATGCCGGTGGCATCGCCGGTTATCCACAGATGTTGTGGATAAGGTTGTGCATAGTGTGTCGACAGCGGACTTAAGTGGACTGTGCGAAAAGGGATTTCGTTCGCTGCTGATTTGCGCGTCGCCTCGGATTCTTCTTTCGAATCAGTAATCTATGGACCGCTCCGTAGGGGAGCAGGACGCGCGCACCGACCCCGCCGTCGGCGGGGCGACGATTGTGGATAGGTTAACATCCCCGCATGGCCGGAGAGCCAGCATCCATGCGGCAGAGCGGCCTTTCCGGCACGCCGGTGTGGACCGTATCGGCGCTCGTCCGGAGCGTTCGCGATCTGCTCGAGCACCGGTTCCCGCTCGCCTGGGTCGCCGGCGAGATCTCCAACTTCACCCTCGCCCGGTCCGGTCACCTCTACTTCTCCCTGAAGGACGACCAGGCCCAGGTGCGGTGCGTCATGTTCCGCGGCCGCAACGTCCACCTCGACTGGCAGCCGCGCGACGGCATGCAGGTGGAGGTGCGCGCGCTCCCGACGCTCTACGAGCCGCGCGGCGACTTCCAGCTCAACGTCGAGTTCATGCGGCCGGCGGGGCTCGGCGCGCTGTACGAGGCGTTCCTGCGGCTGCGCGACCGCCTCGCGCGCGAGGGCCTGTTCGACCCGGCGTCGAAGCGCGCGCTGCCGCCCTTTCCGCGCGCGATCGGCGTCGTGACCTCGACCGCCGCCGCCGCGCTGCGCGACGTGCTGACCACCCTCGCCCGACGCAACCCGTCGATTCCGGTCGTGATCTACCCGACCGCCGTCCAGGGCGAAGGCGCGCCGGCCGAGATCGTCGCCGCGCTCGCCGCCGCCGGCCGGCGGCGCGAGTGCGACGTCCTGATCCTGTGCCGGGGCGGGGGCAGCATCGAAGACCTCTGGGCGTTCAACGACGAGCGCGTCGCGCGCGCGATCCGCGCCTGTCCGATCCCGATCGCCGTAGGCGTCGGCCACGACACCGACTCCACCATCGCGGACTTCGCGGCGGACGTGCGCGCGCCCACCCCGACCGGCGCGGCCGAGCTCGTGAGCCCGGCGCGCGACGAGCTGCGCGCACGCGTCGACACCCTCGCCGCGCGCCTGCAGCGGCGCGTCGCGCGCGACCTCGACACGCGCGCACAACTGCTCGATCACCTGACGCGGCGGCTGGTGCACCCGGGACGGCGCCTCGAGGCGCAGGCCGCCCTGGTCGTGCAGCTGCGTTCCCGTCTCGGGCTGGCGGCGGCGCGCTCGCTCGAGCGCGCGCGCTGGCGCCTGCGCGATCTGTTCGAACGCGCCCGGCGGCGGATGCCGGCGGCCGCACCGCTCGAGCAGCGCGTGGCCGAGCTCGCGCACCGGGCGCGGACGGCGACGAGCCACGGCATCGAGCAGCGGTCGGCACGGCTCCAGCGCCTCGCGGACAGCCTTGCCCACCTCGATCCGCGCGCGGTCCTCTCCCGCGGCTACTCGATCGCCACCACCGCGAGCGGAGCCGTCGTCCGCGACGCGCGCAGCCTGTCTCCGGGAGACCCCCTCCGCGTCGTCTTCGCCCGCGGGAGCGCCACGACGCGCGTCGAGGACACGGCGGACGACCGATAACCATCGGCAAGGAACGGTTGTCTTGCCGCAGACCGGCTCCTACAATTCCACGCTTCCCGCCCCCACGACCGGAGTCCCGCATGGAACACAAGCTGCCGCCCCTCCCCTACGCGCCGGACGCCCTCGCGCCGCACATCTCGAAGGAGACCTTCGAGTACCACTACGGCAAGCATCACCAGGCCTACGTGACCAACCTGAACAACCTGATCAAGGGCACCGAGTTCGAGAACATGGGGCTCGAGGACGTCGTCCGGAAGTCCTCGGCCGGCGTGTTCAATAACGCGGCGCAGGTGTGGAATCACACGTTCTTCTGGAACAGCATGAAGCCGGGCGGCGGCGGCAAGCCGTCGGGCGCTCTCGCCGCGGCGATCGACAAGAAGTGGGGATCGTTCGACGCATTCAAGGAAGCCTTCACCAAGTCGGCGGTCGGGAACTTCGGCTCGGGCTGGACCTGGCTGGTGAAGAAGCCCGATGGATCGGTGGACATCGTCAACACCTCCAACGCGGCCACGCCGCTGACGGGCAGCGACAAGGCGCTGCTGACCATCGACGTCTGGGAGCACGCCTACTACATCGACTACCGCAACGCGCGGCCGAAGTTCGTCGAGACCTTCCTCGCGAGCCTCGCGAACTGGGGCTTCGCGGCGCAGAACTTCGGCGGCTGACGATCCGCTCGCGCGCGGGCGCTGGACGCGCGTCCGCCGGTCCGGAGGTGCGCATGAATCCGCTCGACTCCGTGTGGGGCACGATCGCCGTCGGCATCGCGCTCACCATCCTTCTCGACGCGCTCGTCCGCGCGGCGTTCTAGCGCGCCATGGACTGGGTCCCGGCGATCGCGCGCTGGCTGCACATCGCAGCCGGCGTGGCGTGGCTGGGCCTGCTCTACTACTTCAACCTCGTCCAGGCGCAGGCGCTGCGGGCGGCGCAGGCCGACGGCACGGCCGCCGGCATCACGCGACACGTCGCGCCGCGCGCGCTGCTCTGGTTTCGCTGGGCGGCGGTCGTGACGTGGCTCGCCGGGGCCGCTCTCCTCGGAGAGCATTTCGCCGCGGCGTTCCTGCTCGCGCGGTCGCACCTGCCGATCGGCATCGGCGCGTGGCTCGGGACGATCATGCTGATCAACGTCTGGGCGCTCATCTGGCCGAGCCAGAAGAAGGTCCTCGGCCTGGTGCCCGCCGCCGAGGCGGAGAGGGCACGCGCGCGCAGGCGGGCGTTCCTGGTGTCGCGGGCCAACCTGGCCCTCTCGCTGCCGCTGCTCTACTTCATGGCCGCGGGCGGCCACGGCGCGGTCTTCTACGGGCGGTGACCGCGCGCACGGCGCGGTCGCACGTCTAGCGCGGCGGCGGCGCGCGGTCGAGGCCGCCGATCCGGGCGCCCGCCTTGATGCCCTTCTGCGCGAACCAGCCCTGATTCATCTCGAGCGCGAACCGCGCCGGCTTCGCCGCGCAGTGGGACGTCTCGTCCTGGGGTTTCATGTCGTGGATGCTGACGATCGTGCCCTGCTCGTCCATGAAGGCCACCGACAGAGGCACGTAAGTGTTCTTCATCCACATGCAGTGGCGGGAGACCTCGGGGAACACGAACAGCATCCCGCTGCCGGCGCCGAGCGACTTGCGGAACATGAGGCCGCGGGCGCGCGCATCGAACGTGTTGGCGACTTCGGCGCGGATGAGGTGGATGCCGGCGCTCAGCTCGAGCGTGGGCAGTTGGGCGACGGCCGGACCGGCGACGGCCGCGAGGACGGTCAGGGCGCCGAGCGCGGCGCGCGGGATGTTCATTGGCGCGAGCGGGTCCAGAAAGCGAAAAGGCAGGGGAGTCCCCTGCCTTTCGATCGCCTGTAGCGCGCTTACTTCTTGGCTTGCGGGCAGCCGGCCATCTTCGGGTCTTTCTTGCACTGCTCGGCGGTCGGCGCCTTCTTGTCCTGGGCGACGGCCTGGAACGACACGGCCGCGAACATGGCGGCGAACAGCACGGCGATCAGCTTGTTCATGAGAGTCCTCTCTGTGTGACGTCGGGTTGGTTGGTGACCGTTTAACCGGTCACGGCCAATAACGCCCCCCCTTTGCAGCGGGTTGACAACGATCCAGAGGACGCATTAATAGTCTTTCCGAACAAATACTT
>JAGVSZ010000393.1 GCA_019137045.1 Betaproteobacteria bacterium | reverse complement strand
CGCGGGTGCCCGACCGGTCGTCCGCGGGCGGCGCGCCGCATCACGCGCCCCGCCCGCGCAGCGCCTCGAGTATCCCCTTCAGGTAGCCGAGCGCGCGCGCGGCGCAGGCCTGACCGTCGGGGACGTACTTGAACGGCTCCACGGCGACCACCCCGTCGTAGCCGTTGCGCGCGAGCGCCGCGAGCACCGGCGCGAACTCGAGTTCGCCCTCGCCCGGCCCGCGCCGGTTCGGGTCGTTCACCTGCACGTGCGCGACGCGCCCGGTCGGGAGCCAGCGGTCCACGACGGCGGCGAGCGGCTCGGCCTCCGACCGCGCCGCGGCGGAGCAGTCGAGCATGGTCCGCAGCGCCGGGCTGCCGACCGCGTCCACGATCGCGGCCGCCTCGGCGAGCGTGTTGATGACCGGCGTCTCGGCGGTGGCGAGCGGCTCGATGCAGTACACGACGCCGGCGCGCAGGGCGTCCTCGGCCACGCGCGCGAACGAATCGCTCGCGCGCGCGATCGCGGTGGCGCGCGTCTCGCCGGGCGGGATCGCGCGTTGTCCCGGCGACCCGTGCACGAGGACTCGTCCGCCGAGCTCGGCGCAGAGCTCGACCAGCCGGCGCATCACCTCCACCGTGCGCGCGCGCACCGCGTCGTCCGGGCTGGTGATCGACAGCCCCTTCGGCGCGAGCAGCAGCCAGTGCAGCCCGGTGATCGCGATGCCGGCATCGGTGGCGGCGCGGCGGATCGCGGCGCGCTCCTGCGCGATCATCCGGTGCGGCTCGTCGGACAGGGTGAAGGGCGCGAGCTCGAGCCCCGCGTAGCCGACCGCTGCGGCCCAGGCGCACTGCTGCGCGAAGGGCATCGGCTGCAGGACCTCGTTGCAGAGGGCGAGACGCATGCGCTCAGGCCGCCTTCCGCCACGGGGTGAGCGCGGCGAACGCGGCGCGCGCCGCGCGCCGCACGAAGGTGAAGTTCGCCAGCATCGTGGCGAGGCAGATGGCCGCCAGCGTCGCGCTGATCGGGCGGGTGAAGAACGGCGTCAGGTCGCCGTCCGAGAGCACCAGCCCGCGGCGCAGGTTCTTGTCGAGCAGGTCGCCGAGCACGATCCCGAGCACGAACGGCGCCATCGGGTATTCGTAGCGCCGCAGCACGTAGCCGGCCACGCCGAAGCCGAGCATCGTCCAGACGTCGAACAGGCGCTGCGAGATCGCGTACGACCCGATCACGCACAGCACGAACACGATCGGCATGATGATCTCGCGCGGCACTTGCAGCACCTTGAGCAGCGGCTTCACCAGCGCGAGCCCGAAGACCAGGATCCCGATGGTGGCGTACAGCATCATCGCCACCACGTCGAACACGAACTGCGGGTTGTTCACCATGATCAGCGGCCCGGGCTGCACGCCGTGGATGATCATCGCCGCCATCAGCACCGCCGCCGGGGCCGACCCGGGCACCGCGAGCGCGAGCACCGGGATGATCGCGCCGGGCACGCAGGCGTTGTCGCCCGTCTCGGCGGCCATCAGTCCTTCCACCGAGCCCTTGCCGTACTTCTCCGGCTCCCGGCTGGCGCGCCGCGCGGCGGCGTACGACGACCACGACGCGACGTCCTCGCCGACGCCGGGCACCACGCCGATGAAGGTCCCGATCACGCCCGAGCGCAGGATCGTGCGCCAGTGCCTGAGGACGTCGCCGATGCGCGGCAGCGGCGTGTCGAAGCCCCGGATCACGGGCTTCGGCGTCCGCGCCGCGAGCACCGTCAGCACCTCCGCGAAGCCGAACGCGCCCACCAGCGCCGGGATGAGCTGGAAGCCGCCGGCGAGGTCGCGGTTGTCGAACGCGAAGCGCTCGTAGGCGTGGATCGGGTCCTGCCCGACGCAGGCGACGAACAAGCCGACGAAGCCGGCGAGCCAGCCCTTGAGCGGGTCGCTGCCGGTCAGGTTGCCCGAGATGATCACGCCGAACAGCGCCAGCCAGAAGAACTCGTACGCGCCGAACTTGAGCGCCACCTCCCCCAGCCACGGCGTCGCGACGGCGAGGAAGAACATCCCGATCAGCGTGCCCATCACCGAGCCGGTGGTGGAGATGCCGATCGCGCGCCCGGCGAGCCCCTGCTGCGCGAGCGCGTGCCCGTCCAGGCACGCCGCCGCGTTCGCCGGGGTGCCGGGGATGTTGAGCAGGATGGCCGAGCGCGAGCCGCCGTAGATCGCGCCCACGTAGCTGCACACGAGCACGATCAGCGCGATGTTGGACGGCATCTTGAGCGTGAGGGTCGTGAGCAGCGCCACGCCCATCGTCGCGGTGAGGCCGGGCAGCGCCCCGATCACGATCCCGATGAGGCACGCCCCGGCGATGATGAGGAGCGTGAGGGGATCGGCGAAGCCCGCGAGCGCCCTGCCGAAGAGGACGAGGCCGTCGAGCATCGCGCTAGGGCAGGCGGACGAGGAAGACTTCCTGGAACACGAGCGTCACGCCCGCCGCCGTCCCGAGCGCGCACGCCGCCGCGACCGCGATGCCGCGGCCGAGCTCGCCGCGCGCGCGCCGGTCGCGCCACTCGAAGGCGACGATCGACGCGAAGTCGAAGAGCGCGGTGGCGAGCCAGAACGGGACGTGCCAGCCGAAGAGCGTCCGTCCCACCAGCCCGCCCGCGTAGGCGAGGCAGAGCCCGAGCGCGAGCGCGAGCCGGCCGCCGTCCGCCGCGGCGCGGCCGCCGTCCGCCGCGGCCAGGGCGCCGCGGCGCACCGAGCGCACGAGGAGGATCGCGCCGAGGACCGCGATGCCGATCCCGAGCAGCGCCGGCACCAGCCCGGGCGCGGTGTAGGGGTTGATGTGCTGGCGCTCCAGGCGGTCCATCGTGAACCCGCCGGCGAACATCGCCGCGCCCACGGCGATCCACGCGAGCGCCCAGAAGAGGTCGGCGCGGGGCGTGGGACCGGGCTCGCTCATGGGCTGCCCTCGGCGCCGCAGAGCGCCGAGGATTCGAGCTTGGGGCGGCCCAGTGCGCTCATGCGCTGCGGCGCGCGCGCGCGCGCGCCCCGGCTCCCGCCGTCTCCGGGTCAGGGCCTGGGAATCCCCACCGTGTCGGGCGAGACCTTGGCCTTGCCCGAGTCGAACATGAGCCAAGCGTTCGCCTGCACCGCGGGGAACGCCGCCTTCTGCGCGGCCTCCCCGCTCACCGGCGCGAACACCGCCCCGCGGCTCGCCGCGTACTTCTTCAGCGCCTCGTTGTTGGCGATCGTGTCGGCCCACGCCTTCTCCAGCGTCGCGACCACCTCCGGCGGCACGCCCTTGGGGACGAAGATGCCGAAGTAGTTGGTCGCCGCCTTGAAGTTCGGGATCCACTTCGTGATCGGCTCGATCGTGCCGTAGCCCTCGATCACCACCGGCTTGTCGCTCACCGAGGCGAGCGGCCGGATGCGCTTGGCGCGGATCATCTCCGCCTGCTCGACCGCGAGCTGCGTGGTGACCTGCGTCTCGCCGCCCACCGTCGCGACCACGGCCGGGTTGCCGCCGTCGTAGGTGACGTGGCGGTACTTGACCCCGGTCGCCTTGGCGATCGCCTCCATCGCGTTGTGGCCGCCCGAGGTGACGCCGGCGGTCGCCACCGTGACCTCCCCGGGCTTCGCCTTCATCGCGTCGAGCAGCTCCTTCATGTCCTTGTAGGGAGCCGCCGCGTTCACCCCGACCACCGGCACGTTGGCCACGTGCAGGAAGAGGTGCCAGTCGCCGAGGTTGGTGTCGAGCATGCCGAGCGTGCGGTAGGCGCCGAGGTCCTGCGCCGCGCCGGCCGCCCAGGTGTAGCCGTCCTTCGCCGCCTCGAGGGCGTTCTTGGTGCCGATCGAGCCGGCCGCGCCGGGCTGGTTGACGATCACCACCTTCTGCCCGAGCGTCTTCTCGAGCTCGCCGGCGGCGATGCGGGTGACCTGGTCGGTCGAGCCGCCGGCGGCCCAGGGCACGATGACGGTGACCGGGCGCGACGGCTTCCACTGCGCCGTCGCCGCGGCCGCGACGGCCGCGAGCACGAGCCCGGCGAGCGCGAGCACGAGACGTTTCATGGCTTCCTCCTCGGAGATAAGGGCGGTGCGGGGCGGATCGTTTTAACCGATCCGTTAACGGATTGCAACGCAGGCGGGCGCGCCTATAGACTCTTGCCGCCGCAGCCCCGCCGGAGAGACCGCATGAGCGCCGCACCCCGCATCCAGACCACCGTCGTCGGCTCCTACCCGGTGCCGGACTGGCTCGCCGCGGCCCCCTCGGAGCAGGCGCTCGCCGACGCCACGCGCGTCGTCATCCACACCCAGGAGCAGGCGGGCATCGACCTCGTGTGCGACGGCGAGCTGTACCGGTTCGACGTCAACCATCCCGAGACCAACGGCATGATCGAGTACTTCGTGCGGCCGCTCGACGGCGTGCGCACCCGCATGCGCTTCGAGGAGCTGGTCGCGTACCGCTCGCAGCGCGGCATGGGCTTTCGCACCCGCCCGCCGGGCGTGGTGGACGGGCCGATCGGCCCCGGCGCGCTCGACCTGCCGCACGCGTGCGCGCGCGCGAAGGCCCTCGCGCGCCGCCCCTTCAAGTTCACGATCACCGGGCCGCACATGCTGGCGAAGGTGCTCGCGAACCGCCACTACAAGTCGGTGGACGAAGTCGCGTTCGCGCTCGCCGATGCGCTCGCCGCGCAGGTGCGCCACGTGGACGCCGACGTGGTGCAGCTCGACGAGGCGAACCTCCCCGGCGCGCCCGAGGAGTGGGAGTGGGCGGCGGCGGCCATCAACCGGGTGCTCGACGCGGTGAAGACCCGGCCCGCCGTGCACCTCTGCTTCGGCAACTACGGCGGGCAGTCGATCCAGAAGGGCACTTGGGGGCAGCTCATGAAGTACCTGAACGCCCTGCACGCCGACCACATCGTGATGGAGTGCGCGCACCGGCCGGTCGAGGAGCTCGCCGTGTTCCGGGAGCTGCGGCCCGAGATCGGCATGGGCCTCGGCGTGGTCGACATCAAGCGCACCGAGATCGAGTCGGCCGACCAGATCGCGCGCGCGATCGAGGCCGCCGAGCGCACGCTCGGCGCAGGACGCGTGCGCTACATCCACCCCGACTGCGGGTTCTGGATGCTCAAGCGCACCATCGCCGACGGCAAGATCCGGGCGCTCGCCGCCGGCCGCGACCTCTTCGAGGGCCGCAGTGCGCAGAAAGCGGCATGAGCGGCGCTTCGGTGTGAAATGTTGTGAAATATGTCCGGTTGCCCCGGGGCGCCGAGGAGTAGCTTGAACCGCTCGGGACCGCGGGTATACTGCGCGCACGCTCTCGGGGGCAACGACAAGGGACGCACAATGTCCTTTCTAGACATCTACCTGATCGTTCTCTTCCTCGCCCTGGTGGGGTTGCTCGTCGTCAAGTTCCGCGGCTAGCGCGCCCGCGCGCCGCCCTGCCCGGCCGTGCACCGGCCGGGTCCTCGACCCTCTCTCATCCCCTACCGCGGCACGAAACTCGGCGAGAGCGCCTCGCGCTTGAACGCCTCCGGCTCCGCCATCACCACTCGGTAGCGCCCCAGCGGGTCGTTCGACTTGTTCCACTCCGCGAGCTTCGGGCGCAGCGCGTCGGCGACCGTGTAGCGCAGCGCCCGCCCGGTCTTGCGATTGCGGATGACGACCGCGCCCATCAGGTCCGGAGGCGCCTTCTCCGCCGCCACGCGCAGCGTCCCCTGCCCCGGGCTCGCATAGGTCGCGATCATGACGCCGTCCGCGACGCACGGGCAGGGCGTCGCCACACCGTCGTAGTAGGTGACGTCCAGCTCGCGCGGCTGCGCGCCGAGCTCCTTCATCGCATCCTGACCGATGCGGATCCCCAGGACGACGAACGTGCCGAAGCCCCCGTGCACGCGCGTGCCAAGCTGCACCCACTCCTCCGGCGTCGACTGCGCGCCTGCCGGCCCGGCGCCGAGCAGCGCGACGGCGAGGACAGCGCGGCATAGAGCCTGGTAGCGCATTTCAACGTCTCCTCTTCTCAACCGAGCCAGCGCGCGAGATTCTCCCGCACGAACTCGGTATCGTCCAGTTCGGGGTACGCGGCCATGACGCGCGCGATCTCCTCGGCCTGGCCGGGCGAGAGGCCTTCGCGCGGATCGAGGCACCAGATGCCCTCGAGCAGGCCCTGGCGCCGCAGCACCTCGTGGCAGCCGGCGATGCAGCCGGCGAAGTCGTGTGCCACGTCGAAGAACGCGGCGTTGGCGTCGGTGACGCGCGCGTCGAGTTCGAGCAGCTCGAGCGGGATCGCGCCGCGCCCGACCACGAGGTGGAGGATCGCCAGCAGCTCGACGGCGGTCTTCGTCCACACGCTCCAGTGCCCGAGCAGCCCGCCGCGAATGCGCACGACCACGTCTTCGTCGCCGCGCCGGATCGCATACGGCGTGACGAGATCGGGGACGATGTGGTCGTCGTTGCCGGTGTAGAGCGTGACGCGGTCCTCGGCGCGCGCGGCCACCACGCCGCGCACGACGTCGAGCGTACGGTAGCGGTTGAACGGCGCGATCTTGATCGCGACCACGTTCTCGATCGCCGCGAAGCGCTCCCAGAAGCGCGCCGAGAGCGCGATACCGCCGACCGCCGGCTGCAGGTAGAACCCGACGAGCGGCATCACCCTGGACACCGCGGTGCAGTGCGCGACCAGCTCGTCCTCGGCGGCGCCCTTCATCGCGGCGAGCGAAAGGAGCCCGGCGTGGTAGCCGATCGCGCGCGCGAGCTCCGCCTCCTGGCGCGCCTGCGCGGTGCGTCCCGCGAGACCGGCGATCATCACCACCGGCCGGTCGGTCCACTCGGCGACGGCGTCCAGCGCGAGCCGCAGGACCGGCTCGTACAGTCCCGCCGCGCGGATCGCGAACTGGGTCGCGTGCACGCCGACCGCGAGCCCGCCCGCGCCGGCGTCGAGGTAGTAGCGCGTCAGCGCGCGCTGCCGGCGCCGGTCGAGCCGGCGCGCGGCGTCCAGGGCGAGGAGGTGCGCGGGGATCACCGTCCCGCGCCGCAGGAGCGCGAGGACCGCGGGCGGCATCTCCTCCCAGTGGCGCACGACCGGCATCGGGCGCGCGCCTTCAGCCGAGCTCCGGCCCGGCGATCGCGAGCGCGAAGTTCGGGTCGCCGAAGGGTTCCGTGCGCCGGTACAGCATGCGGCGGAACGTGCGCTGCGCGGCGAAACCGCGCGCCTCGAGCGCGGCGCGCAGCCCCGGCCGGAGGTCCACGAGGTCGAGCGCGAACGGCCCGGGCGCGCGCGCGACCGCGTAGTCGATCATGGAGAGCGCGACGGCCGGGTCGGAGGCGACCACCGGCCCGAGGTGCGTCGCGGTCCGGCCGAAGCGGCCGAGCAGGAACCCGGCGGCGCCGGGCGTCCAGCCCACCACCGCGAGCTGCGGCGCGCGCTCGATCAGGCGCGCGATCACCGCGCGCCGCTCCGTGCCGAAGGCGCGCCGGTCGAGCGCCATCACCGCGTCCACGTCGGCGAGCGTGGCGGCGCGCAGCTCCGGCGCGGTCGCGCCGGCGTCCGCGCGCACCCGCCCGGTGCCGGGACGCACCAGGCGCGTGATCGGCCAGGAATCGCGGAACCCGAGCCGCGCGTAGACCTCGCGCCCGGCCTGCGTCGCATCCAGGCCGGGGACGAGACCCTGCGCCGCGAGGTCCTCGATCCCGTGCAGCACGAGCTGCGCGGCGATGCCGCGATGACGCGCCCCCGCGGTCACGATGATCATGCTGATCCAGCCGAACTCGCGCCCGAGCGGCAGCGTCGCGCCGGTCGCGTGCACCGCGCCGGCCGGGCCGTCGACGCCGTAGAGGTGTCCGAGCTCGAGGAAGATGCGCCAGTCGGCCTCGACCTGGTTCCAGCCCGCCTCGAACGAGAGGTTCTGGACCGCTTCGAGGTCGGCGAAGCCGAGCGCGCGGATCGGGACGGCTTCAGTAGCTGCCATCGCGCACCTCGTAGTGCGTGGCCTTGCCGAGCGACGCGCCGCCGCGCGCGACCCAGTCGGCGGTCCAGTCGATCATCCGCTGCAGCGAAACCGCGGGCGGACCGAACAGGCGCGCGGCTTCGGTCGTGTCCACCAGCCACGCGCTGTCGGACTCGACCCCGGTCAGCACCGGCGCGACCCCGAACCGCTCGCCGAACGCGCTCGCCAGGGCGCGGATGCTCGTCGGCGGGCCGCTGACGTTGAGCCCGCTCGTCGGCGCGGTGCAGTGGGCGAGCGCGCGCAGCGCCTGGCTGTTGGCGTCGCCCTGCCAGATCACGTTGACGTGCCCCATCGCGAGGTCGATCGGCTCGCGCGCGAGCACCTTGCGCGCCACGTCGTGCAGCACGCCGTAGCGCATGTCGATCGCGTACGAGAGGCGGATGAGCCGGCCGGGCGTGCCGTGGCGGTGGGAAAGGTGCTGGAACAGCCGCTCGCGCGCGACGCAGGAGTTCGCGTACTCCCCGGGGGGCGGCGTGGTCGGCACGTCCTCGCGCGCGCCGCCGCCCGCGACCGGCACGAACGGGTACACGCAGGCGGTGGAGAAGGCGACGATGCGCGCGTGCGAGTAGCGCTCCGCGACGATCGCCGGCACGAGGGCGTTCATCGCCCAGGTGAGGTGCTCGGCCCCGGTCGAGCCGAACTTGCGGCCGGCCATGAAGACGACGTTCGGGACCGCGGGCAGGCGGGCCACGGCGGCGCGGTCGAGCAGGTCGCACTCGATCGTGCGCACGCCGGCCGCGGCGAGCGCCGAGCGCAGCCCCGGCTCGCTGAAGCGCGCCACGCCGATCACCTCGCGCTTGGGCACCGCGCGCTTCGCGAGGCGGGCGAGCGTGGGGCCCATCTTGCCCCCCACCCCCAGCACCAGGATGTCGCCCGGCACGCGCGCGAGGTCCGCGACGAGCGCCGGCGAGGGCGTGGTCAGGACCTCTTCGAGCCGTTCGACCGAGTCCAGCCGCGCGGGCAGCTGCATCGCCGCTCCCGCTACGCCCGCCGGTGCTCGCCGACGCGCACGATCTTCATCGTGTTCGTTCCGCCGGAGGCGCCGATCGGCTCGCCGAACGAGATCACGATGAGATCGCCCTGCGCCACCACGCCGTTCTTGACCAGGACCGCCTCGGCCTCCTCGAGCAGCGCGTCGCGGTCGTGCCCCTGGTAGCTCACGGTGATCGGCTGCACGTCGCGGAAGAGGCTCACCCGATAGCGCGTTCCGGTCTGCGCAGTGAGCGCGTAGATCGGCACGCCGCAGTTCAGCCGCGACATCCAGAGCGCGGTCGACCCCGACTCCGTGAGCGCCGCGATCGCCTTCACCTTCAGGTGGTAGGCGGTGAACAGCGCCGCCATCGCGATCGACTGGTCGATGCGCGTGAACACCCGGTCGAGGAACTCGCGGTCGAGGTGCACCGGCATGCTCTTCTCGGCCTCGACGCAGATGCGGCTCATCGCCTCGATCGTCTCGACCGGATACCTGCCGGCCGCCGTCTCCGCCGAGAGCATCACCGCGTCGGTGCCGTCGAGCACCGCGTTCGCGACGTCGGACACTTCCGCGCGCGTCGGCACCGGGCTCGCGATCATCGACTCCATCATCTGGGTGGCGGTGATCGTGAGCCGGTTGTGCTCGCGCGCGAGATGGATCATGCGCTTCTGCAGCGCCGGCACCGAAGCGTCGCCCACCTCGACCGCGAGGTCCCCGCGCGCCACCATGATGCCGTCGCACGCGGCGAGGATGTCCTCGTACGCCGCGCGCTGCACCGCCTCCGCGCGCTCGATCTTGGCGATCAGGAGCGCCTTGCCCCCGGCGGCGCGCAGCAGCTCGCGCGCCATGTACAGGTCCTTGCCGCTCTTCGGAAACGACACGGCGAGGTAGTCGGCGTTGATCTGCGCGGCGAGCCGGATGTCCTCCATGTCCTTGGCGGTGAGCGCGGGCGCGCTCAGGCCGCCGCCGAGCCGGTTGATGCCCTTGTTGTTCGACAGCACCCCGCCGTGGCGCACGCGGCAGTGGATCTCCTGCCCCGCGACCCGCTCGACGTCGAAGACGATGCGGCCGTCGTCGAGCAGCAGCACGTCGCCCGCGCGCACGTCCTGCGGCAGCTCCCGGTAGTCGAGACCGACGCGAGTCTGGTCGCCGAGCGCGCAGGCGGCGTCGAGCACGAAGGCGTCGCCCGCGGCGAGCGTGACGCGGCCCTCGGCGAACTTCCCGACGCGGATCTTCGGCCCCTGCAGGTCGCCCATGATGCCGACCGTGCGCCCGGTCTTGCGGCACAGCTCGCGCACGAGCGCGGCGCGCCCCTGGTGGTCGGCGGGAGAGCCGTGCGAGAAGTTCATGCGCACGACGTCCACGCCTGCGCGCAGCATGCGCTCGAGCACCGCCGGATCGCTCGACGCGGGGCCGAGCGTGGCGACGATCTTGGTGCTGCGGCGGCGTTCGAGCTTCTGGGACGGGTGCGGCAGCATGCGGCTCCTGGTCGTTCTTCTTCGTGGCGTCACGTTACGACACCGGCCAGCGCGGCCGCAAGCCGGAAAGGCTCATGCCCACCCCGCCGCGGGGAACTCGTAGCGTTCCCCGCCTCCGGCGCGCTGCAGGTACGCGCCGGCGCCGGAGGTCTTGCAGGCCCAGCTCTGCTGCTCGAACCCCTCCCCGAGCGAGAGCGCCTCCACTTTCAGTACGGCACCACAGGTGCCGCCGGGCACGCGCACCGAGGCGTAGCGGATCCAGGCGAGGTCGCGCTGCCGCGCCTCCGCGGCCAGCTCCTGGCAGGAGGCGTAGTCGGTTCCGCGGCGCCAGGCGCTCGCGGCGGCATTCCACGGAGGGGCGAGGAGATCGACGCATCGTCCGCGCACCTGCGCAGCGAAGAAGGTGTGCTCGGTGTGCAACGCCTGGCCGCTCAGGGCCTCGCTGTCCGCGAGGAAGCGCCATTTCCAGTAGGCGACCTCGCCGCACGCGGTCCGCAGCTCCTCGGCGCCGTACCAGATACCGGGATCGGTGGGGAGGCGGAAGCGCGACGGCACCGGTGAGCGGTAGCGGAAGGGGGTGAAGAGCAGGTAGTGGCGTCCCTGCGCCGCAGTCGGGACCGGCGGCTTGCTCGCCTCGAGCAGCTCCTCGAGCGTGCGCTGTTCGTCCAGCGTGTCGGCGAGACGCATCGTCGACACGACGTGCTGCGCCTCCACGCCGCGCCAGAGCTGCGCGCCGCGAACGCGTCCTCCACGGTCAAACCAGGAACGCTTCCAGGCGCGGGTCACGCCGGCGCGCGCATCGCATCCAGGTACGAGACCACCGCGACGAGTCCGTCGGCGCGCTGGATCAGGTCTCTCGGCCGGCCGTTGAGGGCCCGGTTGTACCCCCCCATCCACGCCCGGCGCTGCACCTCGTCGGTACCGACGAGGGCATCGAGCGAGCGGTAGACGCGCACGAGCAGAAGGGCGAGCTCTCCCTCCTTGCTCTCCGGGTCGATCGCGCGCGCGCCGGTGCCCAGCCGGGAGACGCTCGCTTCGCTCACGCCGAGCACGCGCGCCAGGGCCGCGTTGGAGAGTCCGAGCAGGGTCGTGGCCCTGAGCACCGCCTTGGTCAGCACCGCGGCCGGTTCCGGCCGGCCAGCGGGCCGCGCGGGAGTGGGGCTAGCCATCGCGTCATCCTTTCAGATGAAAGGATAGCGTGCACCCTTTCCAATTGCAACCGGACGATCGCGCCCCGGGGGGCCGCCGGCCAGCCTTACGGCGACGGGCGCAGGACGCCGCTAGCCGCCGCGCGCCTCGAGCACCGCGAGCGCCGGCAGCGTCTTGCCTTCGAGGAACTCGAGGAACGCACCGCCGGCCGTGGAGACGTACCCGACGCGGCCGGCGATGCCGAACTTGTTGATCGCCGCGACCGTGTCGCCGCCCCCGGCGATGGAGAAGCCCTTCGACTCGGCGATGGCGTGGGCGATCGTCTCCGTGCCCTTCGCGAACGCCGCGTTCTCGAACACCCCCACCGGCCCGTTCCAGACGATCGTGCCCGCCGCCCGCAGCGCCGTCGCGAGCGCCGCCGCCGTCTGCGGCCCGACGTCGAGGATCATCTCGTCGCCGGCCACCTCGCTCGCCGGCTTCACCGTTCCTGCCCTGTCCTCGAGCCCTTTTCCCACCACCACGTCGGTGGGCAGGGGCACCTTCGTCTGCGCCATGATGCGCCTCGCCTCGTCGACGAGGTCCTTCTCCACGAGCGACCTGCCCACCGGCAGCCCGGAGGCGAGCATGAAGGTGTTGGCGATGCCGCCCCCGACGATCAGCTGATCGACCTTCTGCGCGAGCGCGGCGAGGATGGTGAGCTTCGTCGAGACCTTGGAGCCGGCCACGATCGCGACGAGCGGGCGCGCCGGCCGCGCGAGCGCCTGCGTCAGGGCGTCGACCTCCGCGATCATCAGCGGCCCGGCGCACGCGACCGGCGCGAAACGCGCGATGCCGTGCGTCGTCGCCTCGGCGCGGTGGGCGGTGCCGAAAGCGTCGTTCACGTACACGTCGCACAGCGCCGCCATCTTCCGCGCGAGCGCCTCGTCGTCCTTCTTCTCGCCCGGGTTGACGCGGCAGTTCTCGAGCATCACGACCTCGCCCGGACCGGGCGCGAGCTCGCCCGCGTCGATCCAGTGCTGCCTGAGCGGCACCGGCACGCCGAGCAGCGCGGCGAGGCGCGCGGCGACCGGCGCGAGCGAATCCTCCGGCTTGAGCTCGCCCTCCTTCGGGCGGCCCAGGTGCGAGGTGACCATCACCCGCGCCCCGGCGGCGAGCGCGTGCTTGATGCCCGGCACCGCGGCGCGAATGCGCGTGTCGTCGGTGATCGCGCCGGCGTCGTCCTGGGGCACGTTGAGGTCGGCGCGGATGAACACCCGCCTGCCGCGCAGGTCGAGGTCGGTCATTCGAAGGATCGGCATGGCGGCGGCAGGGGACGGGGGTGGGAGGGCGGACCGGGGCGCCGCCGGGCGGCGCCCCGCACTGCGGCGAAACTACGCGAGCGCGCGCGCGGCGCCCGCGCCGGCCTTCATGAAGGCCACCGTCGTGTCGAGCATGCGGTTCGAGAAGCCCCACTCGTTGTCGTACCAGGCGCACACCTTCACCAGCGTGCCCTCGGAGACCTTGGTCAGGGTGGCGTCGAAGATCGACGAGGCCGGGTGATGGTTGAAGTCGATGGAGACGAGCGGCTCCTTGGTGTAGACCAGGATGCCCTTCAGGTCGCCGTCGGCGGCCTGCTTCACCGCGGCGTTCACCTCGTCGACGGTGGTCGCGCGCTTCGCCACGAAGGCGAGGTCGACGACCGAGACGTTGATGGTCGGCACGCGCATCGCGTAGCCGTCGAGCTTGCCGTTCAGCTCCGGCAGCACCAGGCCCACCGCCGCGGCCGCGCCGGTCTTGGTCGGGATCATCGACATGGTGGCCGAGCGCGCCCGGCGCAGGTCCTTGTGATAGACGTCGGTGAGGACCTGGTCGTTCGTGTACGCGTGGATGGTGGTCATCAGCCCGTTCACCACGCCGATGCGGTCGTGCAGCGCCTTGACGAGCGGCGCGAGGCAGTTGGTCGTGCAGGACGCGTTCGAGATCACCGTGTGCGCGGCCTTGAGCACGTTGTGGTTCACGCCGTAGACCACCGTCGCGTCGACGTCCTTCTCGCCCGGCGCCGAGATGATCACCTTCTTCGCGCCGGCCGCGAGGTGCGCCGCGGTCTTGGCCTTGCTGGTGAACAGGCCGGTGCACTCGAGCACCACGTCGACGCCGAGTTCCTTCCACGGCAGCTGCGCGGGATCCTTCTGCGCGCAGACCCTGATCCGGTCGCCATTCACGACCAGGTGGTCGCCGTCCACCTCGACCGTGCCGGGAAACCGCCCGTGCGCGGTGTCGTACCGGGTCAGGTGCGCGTTCGTCTGCGCATCGCCGAGGTCGTTGAGCGCGACGATCTGGAGGTCGTGCTTCTTTCCGCCCTCGTAGTGGGCGCGCAGGATGTTGCGGCCGATGCGGCCGTAACCGTTGATGGCGACGCGGATGGGCATGCTCGACTCCTACCTGAACTGAAGGGAATTATCCGACCACGCGCTTCACCGCGGCGACGACGTTGTCCACGGTGAAGCCGAAGAACTTGAATAGCTCGGGGCCGGGCGCCGACTCGCCGAAACGGTCGATCCCGATCACTTCTCCCTCGAGCCCCACGTACTTGCGCCAGTAATCCGTCACGCCCGCCTCGACCGCCACGCGCGGCACGCCGGGCGGCAGCACGGCGGCGCGGTACGCCGCGTCCTGGCGATCGAACACGTTGGTCGAGGGCATCGACACGACGCGAACCGCGATGCCGGCCTCGGCGAGCTTCGCCCTCGCGCCGACCGCCAGCGGGACCTCCGAGCCGGTGGCGATGATCACCGCCTGCGGCGCGGTCGCGTCGGCGAGCACGTACCCACCGCGCCGGATCGCGTCGATCGCCGCGCGATCGCGCGGCTGGAAGGCGATGTTCTGGCGCGAGAGCAGCAGCGACGTGGGCCCGTCGCGCCGCTCGATTGCCGCGATCCACGCGGCGGTCGTCTCCACCGTGTCGCACGGCCGCCAGACGTCCATGCCGGGAATGAGCCGCAGCGCCGCGGCGTGCTCGACCGGCTGGTGCGTCGGCCCGTCCTCGCCCAGGCCGATCGAATCGTGCGTGAACACCTGGATCGCGCGCACCTTCATCAGCGCCGAGATCCGCAGCGCGTTGCGCGCGTAGTCGGAGAACACGAGAAACGTCGCGCCGAACGGGATCACCCCGCCGTGCAGCGCGAGCCCGTTGACGATGCCGGCCATGCCGAACTCGCGCACCCCGTAGTGCAGGTAATTGCCGCCGCCGGAGCGGCCGAGCGCCCGCGCGCCGGACCAGAGCGTGAGGTTCGACCCGGCGAGGTCGGCGGAGCCGCCGACCAGCTCCGGCAGGCGCCGCGCGAGGGCCTCGATGGCGTTGAGCGACGCCTTGCGCGTGGCGATCGTCTCGCCCTTCGCGACGACCTCGTCCAGCAGCGCGCGCGCCTGCGCCGCCCAGTCGGCCGGGAGCTCGCCCGCCGCGCGGCGCCGGAACTCCGCGGCGAGCTGCGGGTGCTGCGCGGCGTACGCGGCCAGCGTCTCGTTCCAGGCTCCCTCGGCCCGCGCGCCGCGCGCGCGCGCGTCCCACGCGGCGTACACGCTCGCGGGGATCTCGAACGGAGGATGGTTCCAGCCGATCGCCGCGCGCGTCGCCGCGACCTCCTCGGCCCCGAGCGGCGCGCCGTGCGCGTCGTGCGTGTTCGCCTTGTGCGGGGCGCCGCGCGCGATGATCGTCTTGCAGCAGACCAGGCTCGGCCTGTCGGCGACCGCCTTGGCGGCGCGGATCGCGGCGTCCACCGCCGCGACGTCGTGCCCGTCGACGCCCGGCACCACGTGCCAGCCGTACGCCGCGAAGCGCTGCGGCGTGTCGTCGGTGAACCAGCCCTCGACGTGCCCGTCGATCGAGATGCCGTTGTCGTCGTAGAAGACGATCAGCTTGCCCAGCCCCAGCGTGCCGGCGAGCGAGCAGGCCTCGTGCGAGATGCCTTCCATCAGGCAGCCGTCGCCGGCGAAGGCGTAGGTGTGGTGGTCGACGATCTCGCACCCCGGCCGGTTGAACTCGGCCGCGAGCACGCGCTCGGCGATCGCCATGCCCACCGCGTTCGCGAGGCCCTGGCCGAGCGGGCCGGTGGTGGTCTCCACGCCGGGCGCGCAGCCGTACTCGGGATGCCCCGGCGTCTTCGAGTGGAGCTGGCGGAAGCGGCGCAGCTCGGCCAGCGGCAGGTCGTAGCCGGTCAGGTGCAGCAGCGCGTAGAGCAGCATCGACCCGTGCCCGTTCGAGAGCACGAAGCGGTCGCGGTTCGCCCAGCCGGGATTCGACGGGTTGTGGCGCAGATGGCGCCCCCAGAGCGCCACCGCGATCTCGGCCATGCCCATCGGCATCCCCGGGTGGCCGGAGTTCGCGGCCTGCACCGCGTCCATCGCGAGCGCGCGGATCGCGTTGGCCATGTCGCGCTCGGCGGCGGCAGGTGCGACGGCTTCGGCAGGGGCGCTCATTGCGACGGTTCCGGAAGACGATGCGGGCGGAAGCTGCAATTATCGCGGAAGCGGGCGGCTTTTTCCACGCCGTCGGCGCGGCGCGCGGGTCAGGGAGCGGCGGCCGGCGCTCGCGCGGCGGGCGCGCCGAGCGCCCGGCGCCGCGCATCGACCAGCTTGAGGATCAGCGGCGTCAGGATGAGCTGCAGTGCGAGCTCCATCTTACCGCCCGGCACCACGATCACGTTCGCGCGCGACATGAACGAGTCGTCGATCATCGACAGGAGATACGGGAAGTCGATGCCGCGCGGGTTCGCGAAGCGGATCACCACGAAGCTCTCGTCCGCGGTCGGAATCCAGCGCGCGATGAACGGGTTGGACGTGTCGACCGTCGGCACGCGCTGGAAGTTGATGTGCGTGCGCGAGAACTGCGGGCAGATGTAGTTCACGTAGTCGGGCATCCGCCGCAGGATGGTGTCGACCACCGCCTCGGTCGAGTAACCGCGCATCGACTTGTCGCGGTGGAGCTTCTGGATCCACTCCAGGTTGATGATCGGCACGACGCCGATGATCAGGTCGGCATGTCGCGCGATGTCGACGTTGCCGGTGGCCAACGCACCGTGCAGGCCCTCGTAGTACAGGAGGTCGGTGCCGTGCGCGATCTCCGCCCACTGGGTGAAGGTGCCCGGCTCCTGACCGTGGGGGGCCGCTTCCTCCGCGTCGTGCAGGTACCTGCGCAGCCGGCCGGTGCCGCTCTCGCCGTAGCCGCGGAACAGCCCCTCGAGGGTCTCGAAGAGGTTCGCTTCCGGGCCGAAGTGGCTGAAGTGGGCGTTGCCCTGCCTCGCCGCCTCGGCCATCGCCGCCATCATGCCCTTCCGGTCGTAGCGGTGGAACGAGTCGCCCTCGGCGATCGCCGCCTTGATGCCCTCGCGCTCGAAGATGTACTGGAACGTCCGCGTGATCGAGGAGGTGCCCGCGCCGGACGAGCCGGTGACGGCGATGATCGGGTGCTTGGTCGACATGGCTGACTCAGGTCCTCACGACGGCGCGAAGAGCGACCGCTCCCGGAAGAGCGGCGAGGTGTACGGCTGGTCCAGGCCGGCCGCGTGCTCCTCATGGTAGCGCTCGATGCGCTCGACCTCGTTCTTCGAGCCGAGGATCACCGGCACGCGCTGGTGCAGCTCGGTCGGCTGCACGTCGAGGATCTGGCCCCGTCCGGTCGAGGCCGCGCCGCCCGCCTGCGCGACGATCATCGCCATCGGGTTGGCTTCGTAGAGCAGGCGCAGCCGGCCGGGCTTCGCCGGGTCCTTCGTGTCCTGCGGATACATGAACAGCCCGCCGCGCACCAGGATGCGGTGCACCTCGGCGACCAGCGAGGCGATCCAGCGCATGTTGAAGTCGGCGCCGCGCGGGCCGGTCCGCCCGGCCACGCACTCCGCGACGTAGCGCTTCACCGGCGGCTCCCAGAACCGCTCGTTCGACGTGTTGATCGCGAACTCGCGCGTGTCCGCCGGAATGCGCATGTCGGGATGCGTGAGGATGAACTCGCCGAACCCGCGGTCGAGCGTGAACCCGTGCGTCCCGCGTCCCACCGTGAGAACCAGCATCGTCGTGGGACCGTAGATCGCGTAACCGGCGCACACCTGCCGCGTGCCCGGCTGCAGGAAGTCGCGCGCCTGCGGCCGGTCGGCGCCGGCCGGCGCACGCAGCACCGAGAAGATGCTGCCGACCGATACGTTGACGTCGATGTTGGACGAGCCGTCGAGCGGGTCGAAGGCGAGCAGGTACTTGCCGCGCGGATAGGCGTCGGGGATCGGGTAGGGCCCCTCGAGCTCCTCGGACACCATTCCGGCGAGATGGCCGCCGTACTCGAGCGAGCGCAGGAAGACCTCGTTCGCGTCGACGTCGAGCCGGGCCTGCGGCTCGCCCTGCACGTTCGTGGCGCCGGCTTCGCCGACGGCCTCGCCGAGGGCGCCGCGGCCGACCATGAACGCGATGCGCTTGCAGGCGAGCCGGATGTGATTGAGGAGCGCGGTGAAATCGCCGGTCGCCTGCGGCGCGCGGCGCTGCTCCTCGAACATGAATTCGGTGAGCGTCTTCCTGCGCGCGACCATCGTCCGTCCTCCCCGGTTATCGAACGCTCAGGCGGCGCGCTCGAGCGTGCCGCCGGACGCGGCCGCGTGCAGGCGCGCAAGCGCGGCGAGCGTGAGCCACTTCGCGCCGATCCGCTCCTGCGCGGCGGCGTCGACCGGCGCCCGGGGATCGCCCAGGCTGTGCAGCAGCAGGTCCGCGCCGTGGAAGTCCTGCGTCGCGGTCCAGATGGTGGGGGTCACGACGGTATACAGCTTCGCCGCTTTCGCCGCCCGAACGCCGTTGCCCGAGTCCTCGAACGCCACGCACGCCGCAGCGGGCAGCCCGAGAGCCCCGAGCGCGAGGTGGTAGATGTCGGGCGCCGGCTTCTTCGCCTCGACCTGGTCGCCGCACGCGATGACGGCGAAGTCGCGGTAGGCGTCGCGCCCGAGGTTCGAGGCGATGAGCGCCTCGACGTTCGCGCCGGTCGTGGTCGACGCGATCGCGAGCCGCATGCCCGCCTCCTTCGCCTCGCGGATCAGCCGCGCGACGCCCGGCCGGAACCGCGCGCGCCCGTCGGCGATCAGCTCGGTGAAGAGGCGCGTCTTCTCGCGGTGGATGGCCGGCACGAGCTGGCGGAGGCGCGCCCGCTC
>JAGVSZ010000087.1 GCA_019137045.1 Betaproteobacteria bacterium | reverse complement strand
GCTGGCGGCCGGGCTCATTGCGCGGCGGATTGCCCCGGTGCGCATGGCGGCATGTGCGTCGCCCGCGTACCTCGAGCGGCACGGCGCTCCGAAATCGCCCGAAGAGCTCGTCGGTCACAACTGTCTCTTCTACGCGCATTCGAGCTACCGGAACGACTGGCGCTTCAAGCGCAGGGGCGCGACGCGGACAGTCCGGGTCTCAGGCAATTTCCGCAGCAACAGCGGCGACGTGCTGATGAACGCGGCCATCGAAGGTCTGGGCGTCATATACGAGCCGACCTTCTTGACGTACGAGGCGCTGAGGCAGAAGCAGCTGGTACGCGTGCTTCCCGACTGGGAGGCCGAAGAGTTTTCTCTGTTCGCGGTCTATCCCAACCGCAAGTTCTTGCCCCCCAAAGTGCGCAGCTTCATCGATTTTCTTGCGGAGCGTTTCGGCCCTGAACCATTCTGGGATGCCGAGCTGAAGCGGTAGTGATGACGAAGAAGACGGAAAGCGCAGCGACGAACACCCCCACAGACGTCAACCAGTAACACCGCGGGCGAGGACGAGCCTTGTACGTCTGGATCTGCGGCTGTCTTGCCGGCCGCACGCTGACGAGCGACCAAACCCGCAGCCGATCGACGTCCTCAATACGGTTGCTCAGTAGGTGTCACCTCTTGGCCGAATCCTGCCGTCGACGATGGCGCGAATAGGCGCAAGACTGGCTGAGTACCGTGCCGACGGCCGCGGTCATATCTTGGTCACAGACGCGCTGCTAACGATCGATCGCGTTGGAAAACGCTTCGGTTCGTCGCCAGGCGTTCAGCGCAGCTGCGGGGGGAGCGGATGGAGATCGGTGCTCTTCCCCGCCTTCATCACCTGGCCGGGCACGTCGTGGCCGACGAGCGCCGGCAGGCCGCGCGCGGCGGCGATGAGCCTGTCGAGATCGACGCCGGTGTCGTGGCCCATCTGGTGCAGCATGTGCACGAGGTCCTCGGTGCAGACGTTGCCGGTCGCGCCGGGCGCGAACGGGCAGCCGCCGAGCCCGCCGAGCGACGACTCGTAGTGCGTGATCCCGGCCTCTAGGCCGGAGAGCACGTTCGCGAGCCCCATGCCGCGGGTGTTGTGCAGGTGGAGCGCGAACTCGTATTCGGGGAAACGCGCGCGCACCTCGCTGCACACGTCGCGGACCTGGCGCGGATCGCCCATGCCGACCGTGTCGGCGAGCGCGATCGAGCCGACCCCGAGGCCGACCAGGCGATCGACGAATCGGAGGATGCGGTCGAGCGGCTGATAGCCCTCGAAGGGGCAGCCGAAGGTGGTCGCCATCCCGCACGCGACCTTCACGCCGGTGCCGTCGAGCGCGCGCATGATCTCCGCGAAGCCGGCGAACGACTCCTCGGTCGAGCGGCGCACGTTCGCCCGGTTGTGGCTCTCGGACACCGAGAGCACGAGCACGATCTCGTCCACCCGCGCGGCCGCCGCGCGCTCGGCGCCGCGCGGGTTGGCGACCAGCGCGACGTATCCCACCGCCGGGTGGCGCCGGATGCCGGCCATCACCGCCTCCGCGTCGGCGAGCGCCGGCACCGCCTTGGGCGACACGAAGGACGTGACCTCGATCTTGTGCAGCCCCGTCTCCGACAGGCGGTCGACGAGCACGATCTTCTCCTCGGTCGGGATGAAGCGCGGCTCGATCTGGAAGCCGTCGCGGGTCACCACTTCGTGGACGTAGAGGCGGGTCATCGCGAGTGCATTCAGTAGGTCGCACGCCCGCCGGAGATGTCGAACACGCCGCCGGTCGAGAACGCGCAGTCCTCCGAGGCGAGCCAGCACACGAGCGCGGCGATCTCCTCGACCTTGACGAAGCGGCTCAGCGGGATCTTCGACAGCATGTAGTCGATGTGCTGCTGGCTGATCTGATCGAAGATCGCGGTCCTGGCCGCCGCGGGGGTCACGCAGTTGACGAGCACGCCGGTCTGCGCGAGCTCCTTCCCGAGGCTCTTGGTGAGCGCGATCACGCCCGCCTTGGACGCCGAGTAGGCGCAGGCGTTCGGGTTGCCTTCCTTGCCCGCGATCGACGCGATGTTGACGATGCGGCCGTACTTCGCCTTCGTCATCTGCGGCGCGACCGCGCGGCAGGCGAGGAACGTGCCGGTGAGGTTGACCCTCAGCACCCTCTCCCACTCCTCGACCGGGTAGTCGACGGTCGGCACCGTCATCCCGGCGATGCCGGCGTTGTTGACCAGCACGTCGATGCGGCCGAGGTCGCGCACCGCGGCCGCGGTCGCTTGTGCGATCGCGGCCGCGTCGGTCACGTCGACCGCGGCGCCGCTCGCCGAACGCGACAGCGCGCCGAGCGTCCGGTCGAGCTGCGCAGGGTCGCGGTCCCAGATGCGCACGGTGGCGCCCGAGTCGAGCAGCCGTCTGACGATCGCGAGGCCGATGCCCTGCGCGCCGCCGGTGACGACGGCCGTGCGGCCCTTGAAGTCCAGCTGGTTCACTTGCGACTCCGCGCGGTCGGGACGCCGGAATTATACGGAGGCCGTCCGCCCGCGGATCGGTCCGCGCCGGCAGGGCAGGCGCGAGCGGGGCGCGCCTGCTTACAGCGGCTCCTGCGGCACGGAAGCTCGGGCGCGTCGGAGCAGCGCTCTAACGGCGTGCCGACCTCGCGGCGCGCAGCGCGCCACGGCGCGCGAGCTTGCGCAGCCCGGCCGTCAGGGTCCTCACGTTGACGACCCGCAGCGCCCCGATGCAGCGCTTCCGGTGCGCCTCCACGTCGAGCAGGCGCTGGGCGGCATCGCCCAGCGCGCGGTCGATGATTTCCCCGTAGGCGTCGCGCGCGAGCGCGGCCCCCGCCGTCGCGTCCGCGAGGCCCCAGCCTTCGACCATGAAGGCGAGGTCGATGATGTCGCGACTCAGCACCGCGTCGTCACCCCAGCGGTCGGCGTTCGCAAGCAGCTTCTCGGCGAAGCAGTCGACGTGGCTCAGGCAGGGAACGCCGAGCACCGCGCCCGCGAGCTCGATGCGTCCCTCCAGCACGATCTCGAACTTGAGGCGCGACGCGTCGACCTCGAGCACCGTGCGGATGCCGTATCGATCCGCGCGGACCTCGCGGGCGAGCGCGAGCGGGCGTGCCACGATCCGCCCGAGCGAACGCTCGGAGACGGTCGACCGCAGGGCGCGATAGCCGGCCAAGTCGGAGCACAGGAATTCGATGTCCCCGGATTCGCGGTACTCCCCGAGCTCGAGCACGATGCGCGTGCCGCCGCCGAACCAGCACCGGCACGCCTGGAGGAAGCCGCCGTCCAGGGCGCGCAAGGCAGCGACGACCATCGCGTGCCGCGGCCGCGTCGGCGCCCGCTCAAGCATTCAGGGTGCCGTTTCCGTACCGCCTGGTGAGTGCGTCGATGAGCGCGCGCTCGCGGTCCGTGAGACGCGCGCCGTCCACGAAGCGCCAGTTGCGCTCGTAGAGCGCGAGCGCCTCCCGCGCGGGCAGAAAGCGGTCCCTCCGGTTCCAGCAGAGCAGCGTGAGCTCGGGGTACTCGCGGACGTCGATCACCTCTTCGTCGAGGAACCGCCCGAGTCGGGCCTCGAAGCCCGGCAGCATCAAGGCGTGACGCAGCCGCACCGAGACCGTCGGGCTGAGCTTGACCTGGCAGAGCACCCGCCCGGCGGCCCGGTCGCGTGCACGCTGGGCGCGCTGCGCGAGGCGCAGCTGCTCGCGCCGTGGCAGCGGATTCCTGCGCGGGCGACCGCGTGGACGAGGCGGGACGGCACGTGGCATGGCGGCCATGATCCGCTCCAAAAGATGCCATGTCAACATAAATATCGGGACCCTTGGAGCTGCCGCGACCGCGGCGTGCGCCGCGTCGTCGCACGGGCCCAGGGTTCCCCTTCCCGCCGCCGTTGCGCGTGCGATCTGCCAGAATCGGCGCATCCCCGACCCGGAGTGTTCGCACGATGCGCGTTTTCCAGATCCAGGACGACTGGGGCATGGACCACCTCCAGCTCGCGACCCGGCCGGAGCCCGCGCCCGGGCCCGGGCAGGTGCTCATGCGGATGCGGGCCGCCGCGCTCAACTATCGCGACCTGCTGGTGCCGAACCGCGGCTACGGCTCGTTCACCGGCAACCTGCCGCTGATCCCGCTCTCCGACGGCGTGGGCGAGGTGGTCGAGGTCGGCGCCGGGGTGACGCGGGTGAAGGTCGGCGACCGCGTCTGCCCGTGCTTCCAGCAGGGCTGGATCGCGGGCGAGGCGGACCTGGAGCGCATCACCCGCACGATGGGCGGCCCGGTCGACGGGACGATGGCCGACCTGGTGTGCCTGCCGGAGTACGGGGTCGTCAAGGTGCCCGCGTACCTGAGCGACCTCGAGGCGGCGACGCTGCCCTGCGCGGCCCTCACCGCGTGGAGCGCGCTCGTGACCGAGGAGCGCCTCGGCCCCGGCGCCCGCGTCCTGGTGCAGGGCACCGGCGGCGTGGCGATCTTCGCCGTGCAGATCGCGCGGCTCTTCGGCGCGCACGTCACCGTGATCTCGTCGAGCGACGAGAAGATCGCGCGGGCGAAGGCGCTCGGCGCCGACGCCGCGATCAACTACCGCACGACCCCGGAGTGGGCGAAGGCCTCGCGCGCGATCACCGGCGGGCGCGGGTTCGACCACATCGTCGAGCTCGGCGGCGAGCAGACGCTGCCGCAGTCCCTGCGCTGCATCCGCCCGGGCGGCACGCTGTCGATGATCGGCGTGGTCTCGGGCGGGACCGCCACCGTGCCGCTCGGCCTGGTGGTCACGCGGCACGTGCGGCTGCAGGGCATCACCGTCGGGCACCGCGACGGGTTCGAGGCGATGCTGCGGGCGTTCGAGCAGCACCAGGTTCGCCCGGTGATCGACCGCACGTTCGCTTTCGCGGAGCTGAAGGAGGCCATGGCCTACCTCAAGAGCGGGGCGCACTTCGGCAAGGTCTGCATCCGGCACTGAGAGCGCATGGGCGGCATCCTCTCCGGGCTCACCGTCGTCGCGCTCGAGCACGTCATCGCGGCGCCCTTCGCGACGCGCCATCTCGCGGACCTGGGCGCGCGCGTGATCAAGATCGAGCGCCCGGGCGGCGGCGACTTCGCGCGCGGCTACGACCGGCGCGTGCGCGGGCTCGCGTCGCACTTCGTGTGGACCAACCGCGGCAAGCAGAGCATCGCGCTCGACCTGAAGGCCGCGGCGGGGCTCGAGGTCCTCGACCGCCTGGTGCGGCGGGCCGACGTGGTGATCCAGAACCTCGCGCCCGGCGCCGCGGCGCGGCTCGGCGCGGGCTACGAGGCGCTCGCGGCGAAGAACCCG
>JAGVSZ010000431.1 GCA_019137045.1 Betaproteobacteria bacterium | reverse complement strand
GCGTAGGCCTGCGACAGCTCGCGGTGGAGGATCGCCGCCGACGCGGCGTCGCCCAGGATGTGGTGCGACACCCGCAGCAGCGCATGCCGCGCCGGCGCGAGGCGCAGCAGCGTCCAGCGCGACGGCGTGGCCGCGGCGAGATCGAGCTTGACGAGCGTGCGCTCGCGCACCGCGGCGGCGAGCTTCTCGCGTTCGCTCCCGGGCGCCGGCGCGAGGTCGACGACCTCGAGCTCGACTTCGGCGCGCTCGTCGATCACCTGCCGCGGATGCCCGTCGACCACGACGAAGCGCGTGCGCAGCATCGGCTGCCGCGCGGCCACCGCGGCGAGCGCTGCCCGCAACGCGCCGGGGTCGACCTCGCCTTCGATCTCCCACAGCCGCGGCTCGTTGTAGGCGACGCCGGTCGCGTCGAGGCGTTGCAGGAACCAGGCGCCCGCCTGCGTGCTCGACAACGGGACCGCCGCGTCGGGGGCGCGGCGGTGGATCGTGGTCGTCGCGCCCGCCGGCCCGGCGCGGCCGAGCTCGGCGGCGATGCGCGCGGCGAGACCTTCGATCGTCGCGGCGTCGTCGAACAGCGCCTCCGGGGGGATCTCGACGCCGAACTCGGCCTGCACGGCGGCGATGAGCTGCAGGCCGCGCAGCGAGTCGCCGCCGGCGTCGAGGAAGCGGTCGGTGGCGCGCACCGGGCCCGGCAGCAGCGCTTCCCACAGCGCGGCGAGCCTCGCCTGCACCGGATCGCCCGGATCGATGTCCGCGCTGCGCGTCGATGCCGGCGCGGGCTGCGGGAGCGCGAGCCGGTCGACCTTGCCGCTCGCGAGCCGCGGCAGCGAGTCGACGAGGACGATCTGCGCGGGCACGAGGTGCTCGGGCAGCGTGCGGCGCAACGCGGCTCGCAATTCGGCCGGCGCGGCATCGCTGCCCGCTGCGCGGACGACATAGCCGACGAGGCGCCGCGCGTCGGCCGCGCCGTGCACGACGACGCACGCGTCGCGCACCGCGGGCAGCACGACGAGCGCGCGCTCGATCTCGCCCGGCTCGACGCGGAAGCCGCGGATCTTGACCTGGTCGTCGCGGCGGCCGAGGAACACGAGGTTGCCGTCGGGAAGGTAGCGCGCGAGGTCGCCGGAGCGGTAGAGGCGGCTCGCGGGGTCGTCGCTGAACGGATCGCGGACGAACTTCTCGGCGGTGAGTTGCGGCTGGTTGAGGTAGCCGAGCGCGACGCCGGCGCCGGCGATGCAGATCTCGCCCGGAAGGCCTATCGGCACCGGCCGCCCGAGCGCGTCGAGCAGGTAGATGCGCACGTTCGGCAGCGGGCGGCCGATCGGCACGACCGCCGGCGTCGCGTCGCTCGCGAGATCGGCCTCGAAGTTCGCCGCGGTGCAGGTCGCCTCCGAGGGACCGTAGGCGTTGAACCAGCGCAGCCGCCCGGCGGCGAGCCGCTTCCACGCGGCGAAGCGGTCCGGGCGCACGGTGTCCATGCCCGAGACGACCAGCCGCAGCGCGCGCGGCCACGGCAGAGCCGCCGCGTCCATCGCGGCGACCCACTCGTGCCAGTACGCGCTCGGCAGTCCGGCGATGGTGATCCCGCGCTCGTCGGCGAAGCGCAGGAAGTCGGCGATCGCGAGGATCCCCGCGTCGGGACGCAGCACCAGCGTACCGCCTGCGGCGAGCACCGGAAAGACCTCGGCGGCGAGGACGTCGGAGCCGATCGAGACGAATTGCAGCCGCCGGTCGGCGGCGCCGATGGCGTAGCGCTCGACGAGCGCGAGCGTGTGGTTGGCGAGCGCGCGATGGCCGATCGCGATTCCTTTCGGCTCGCCCGTCGATCCGGACGTGTACACCGCGTACGCGAGCCCGTCGAGGTCCGTTGCGTCGGGCAGGCTCTCCGCGGATTCCCGCGCCGTCTCGTCGTCGCGCTCGTCGAGCGCCAGTGTGCGCCCCCCGTATTGCGCGAGCCGCGACACCGTGCGCGGCGTGGCGACGAAGATCGGCGCCCGTGCATCGGCGGCGATGCGCGCGATGCGCTCCGGGGGGGTGGCCGGGTCGAGCGGCAGGTACGCGCCGCCGGCTTTCAGCGTGCCGAGGATCGCGACGACGAGCTCCGGCGCGCGCTCGGTGCACACGCCCACCAGGTCGCCGGGTCCGACCTTCGCGCGGCGCAGCGCGGCGGCGAGACGGTTCGCGCGCACGTCCAGCTCGCCGTAGGTCAGGCGGCGCTCGCCCGCCTCGACGGCGATCGCCCCGGGCGTGCGCTGCGCCTGCCGCGCGATCAGCCGGTGCACGCAATCGAGCGCGTCGAACGTGCGCGCGGTGGCGTTCCACTCGACGACGAGCCGCCGGCGCTCGTCCTCCGCCAGCATCGTGCGCTGCGCGAGCGGCACGTCGCGCTCGCGGCTCATCCCTTCGAGCAGGATGCGCAGATGCTCGACCATCGCCGCCACCGCCGCCGAGTCGAACGTCGCGCGCTCGTAGACGATGCGCAGCCACACGACGGGCGCGCCGAAGGCGACCAGCGTGAGCGGATGCGTCGGCGCCACCCGGAAGGCGAACTCGCGGTTCGCCCATTGCGGGCGCTCCTCGCGCAGCCGGGCGCCGACCGGCGCGTGCTCGAAGACGACGAGCGAGCGGAAGAGCGGCGCGGCGTGCCCCGCGCCGGCCCACTTGCGGATCTCCGGCAGCGGCGCCCAGGCGTGCGGGCGCATCGAGCGCCATTGCGCGCGCACGGCCTGCAGCCATCGGGACAGGGGCAACGCGGGATCGGCGACGAGACGCATCGGCACCGAGTTGATGAACAGCCCCACCGAGCCGGCGAAGGGATCGGGGGGGCGGCCGCGCAACGCGACGGTGACGCCGAACGTCACGTCGGTCTCGCCGCTGTAGCGGCTCAGGAGCTCGCCCCACGCGCCGAGGACGAGCGAGTTGAGCGTGAGGTCCTGCTCGCGCGCGAACGCGGCGAGCGCGTCGCTCGCCTCGCGCGAGAGCCGGATTTCGTGCACCCCGTACCGCTCGCCGGACGGCGCGCCCTGCGGTCCCGGCAGGCACCCGGCGAGCGAGGTCGGCGCGGTCCACCCTTCGAAGGTCTCGCGCCAGTAATCGCGCGCGGCGCCCGCGTCGCGCTCGCCCAGCCACGCGATGAACTCGCGGTAGGGGCGCGGCGGCGCCGGCAGATCTGCGGCGCGGCCGGCGGCGAGCGCGTCGTAGAGGTCGAGCGCCTCACGGAGCACGATGCCCTCGGAACGGCCGTCGAGCGCCGCGTGGTGATAGGTGAGCAGCAACCGCCAGCGACGCTCGGCGCAGCGGAAGAGGGCGAGCCGCAGCAGCGGCGGCACCTGCAGGTCGAAGTCGCGATGCCGGTCGGCGGCGACGTGCGCTTCGAAGCGGCGGTCCTGCTCGTCGGGCGCGAGCTCGCGCCAGTCCTCGACGTGCCAGGGCAGGCGGGCGTGACGGTGGACACGCTGCCGCCCCCCGCCCGGGCCCTCGAGGAGGAACGACGTGCGCAGCATCGGGTGGCGGTCGACGACGCGCTGCCAGGCCTGCTCGAGCAGCGCGGCGTCGAGCGGCTCTCGCCAGTCGCAGACCTTCTGCTGGAGGTACGTGCCGGAATCGGGCCGCGCGAGCCCTTGCACCAGCATCACCCGCTGCAGCGAAGCGAGCGGGTACGAATCCTCGAGATCCGCGGGCGGCAGCGGCGCGGGCCGGTCGGGCGTCATCCCTGGGGACGCGGGCGGTAACCGACGACCGGGCAGCGCTCGGCGAGCTCGTAGCGGCCGACCCGCGGCGGCAGCGCGTCGAACACTTCCCCCATCAGAGAAGCCATCTCCTCCTCGGACGCGAAGGCGAGGCGCGCGTCCTTGCCGGCCCAGGGGCGGATCGTCTCCAGCGTCCCCGACGGCCAGCCGGTGGCCGCGAGCAGCGCGCCACGGTCGAGGGGTGCGTCCTCCCACGCGGCGAAGACGTCGCCCACCCTCACGCCGGTCGCGGCGTCGTCCTGCATGGCCATCGCGAGGCGCATCTTGAACGCGTCGAACGAGCCGATCCGCTTGCCGAGGAGATCGGCGAACACCGCGGCGGGCGCTTCGCGCCGAGGCGCCTGCAGGAAGTGCCGCGTGACGAAGATCCCGCCGTCGGCGAGCCCGCGGCGGATGCCGGCCACGAGAGCGCGACATTCGCCGGGGTAGGCGAGCAGCGGGAAGATCCCGTCGCCGATGATCACGTCGTAGCGCACCTCGCCCCAGCGCAGCTCGAGCCAATCCCCGCGCTCGGACGAGCGGTGCGCGAGATCGCCGGGCCACACGCGCTCGAGCATCGGCCGCGAGCGGTCGACGGCGTGCAGCCGCGTTCCGGCGGGCCAGCCCATCGTCGCGATCTCCGGCGTGACGCCGAGCATCAGCACCCTCGGTGCGGGCATCCCGCGCACCAGCGCCTCCATCGCCCGGATGTCCTCCGGCGCCGGGCGCAGCGGCGGGCCGTAGCGGTCCCAGTGGAACGCCGCGTCGCTCCAGTGCAGCTGCGGCTGCGAAGGCATGGCCGGGCGCGCGGTCATGATGGACGGGCAACGAGGATTTGGACGGCGGCCGTGGCAGGCAGCGAGCGCTGCAGCGCGAAGCCGGCGCCGGCGAGGAGCGCCGCGAACTCGTCGCGCGTGCGCTCGCGCCCCCCCAGCAACACCAACATGTGCAGGTCGAGCAAAGCGACGTGCGTGCCGGCGGCGCCGTCGTCCGGGACGACGTTCTCGATCGCGAGCAGCGCGCCCTGCGGCGCGATGGCTTCGCGGCAGCGGCGCAGGATCGCGCCCGCGCGCTCGTCGCTCCAGTTGTGGAGCACGTGCTGCAGCAGGTACGCGTCGCCGTCGCGCGGCAGCGGATCGAAGAACGAGCCGCCGACGACCTCGCAGCGGTGCGCCACGCCGGCGGCGGCGAGGCGCGCCGCGGCGCCGGCGACGACGTGCGGCTGGTCGAGGAGGACCGCCCTCGGCTGCGGATACGCGGCGAGGATCTCGGCGAGGAGCGCGCCTTCGCCGCCGCCGACGTCGACGATTCTGCGGCAGGCCGAGAAGTCGTAGGCGGCGGGAATCGCCCCCGCGGCGCGCCGCTGGTCGTCGGCCATCGTCGCGTTGAGCCACGCGTTGTGCTCGGGGTGGCGCTGCCGGTGCTCCCACGCGCTCATGCCGAAGGCGCGCTCGAACCCGGTCGCGCCGGTCGCCACCGCGTGCGCGAGCGCCTGCCAGGCCGGGACGTACTCGCGGCTCGCGAGCAGCGCACGCTCGCGCACGCCGGCTTCGGGATCGGCGAGCGTGCGCCCGAGCGCGGTCAACGCGACCTCCGCCGGCCG
>JAGVSZ010000326.1 GCA_019137045.1 Betaproteobacteria bacterium | reverse complement strand
CCTGCTTGGCCACATCGACACCGCCCTTCGCGACCACGAAGCTCACCTTCAGGCCTTCCTGGGCGTAGTAGCCGCGCACCTGCGCCAGCATCCAGGGCCCGAACGCCGGCAGAACCGCCGGCGCCGGCAGCAGGTAGCTCAC
Source organism: Betaproteobacteria bacterium (assembly GCA_019137045.1). GTDB lineage: Bacteria > Pseudomonadota > Gammaproteobacteria > Burkholderiales > SG8-39 > JAGVSZ01. The sequence continues at coordinate 5,263 of JAGVSZ010000326.1, read as the reverse complement.
CTCCTCGGTCGGCTGCGCCCGCACCGGGCCGCTCAACGCGAGCGCCGCAGCCAGTACGGCCGCCAGCGCACCGACCACCGCTCGTCTGCTCTTCATGCCTGCACTCCTCCTCTCGAAATCGGTCGGCGAGGTCAGCCGCTCGCCCCTGCGGCGAGCATGCCGCGCAGCACGCGCTCGGGCGTCATCGGCAGCTGGCGCAACCGCACCCCTGTCGCCGCCGCGACCGCGTTCGCGATCGCCGCGGCGACGACGTTGATGCCGATCTCGCCCACCCCTTTCGCCCCGAACGGCCCGTCGGGATCGGGCGACTCGACGATGTAAGAGTGGAGCTCGTACGGCACCTCGCGGCTCGTCGGCACCTTGTAGTCCATCAGCGTGGGGTTCGCGAGGCGCGGCCCGTTCCACACCATCTCCTCCACCAGCGCGAACCCCAGGCCCTGCGCGAACGCGCCCTCGAGCTGGCCCTCGACCGAGCCGCGGTTGATCGCGCGGCCGACGTCGGCCACGGTCCAGGCGCGGCGCACCTCGATCTGGCCGGTCGTCTCGTCGATCTCGACGTCCACGCACAGCGCGCCGAAGCTGTAGACGCCGATCTGCGGGAACGGCAGGCCGACCGCGACCGCGCGCTTCGGGTCGACGGTGGGCTGGTCGAACACCCACGAGTTCGTGCCGATGATCGGCCCGCCCTTGCGCCAGTGCGCGCGCGCCGATATCGCGAGGAAGGGCAGCTCCTTCCCCGGCACGCCCTTGATCCCGACCACGCCCCCGGGCCGCAGCTCGAGGTCCGCCTCCGCGCACTCCAGGAGCTCCGCGGCGTGCGTCTTGATCTGGCGCTCGACCTCGCGCGCGGCCGCGAACACCGCCCGCCCGGTGGTGTAGGTGACGCGGCTCGCGGTGGTGCCCCAGTTGTAGGGCGAGCCGTCGGTGTCGGGGCTCGCGATGCTCACCCGGTCGAGCGGGATCTTGAGCGCGTCGGCGCAGATCTGCGTGAGGATGGTGTCCGAGCCCTGCCCGATGTCCACCGCGCCGGTGTTGAGCACCACCGACCCATCCTCGAGCAGGCGCACGATCGCGCCGGTGCCGAGCAGGCCGCTGATGTGCGCGGTGCACGCGAAGCCGAGCGCGCGCCGCTTCCCCGGCGCGGCCGCGAGCTGCGCCCGGTCCTTCCACTTCGACTCACGCTCGGCGACCTCGATGCACTCGGCGAGCCCGTTCGACCCGAGCTGCTGCCCGCCGAACCACCGGTCGTCGGGACCGAGCGCGTTCTTGCGCCGGATCGCCACCGGGTCGATGCCGAGCCGCGCCGCGATCTCGTCGATCTGCGTCTCGGTGCCGAAGCTCACCTGCGGGTTGCCGAACCCGCGGAAGGCGCCGAAGCGCAGCTTGTTGGTGTACACGAGCGTGCCGCGGCAGCGCGTGTGCGGGATGCGGTACGGCCCGCGGGCCATCAGCAGGCTGTAGCCGAGGACCCCGGGGCTGTCGTCGGCGTACGCCCCGCCGTCGGCCAGCACCTCGACGTCGCGCGCGACGAAGGTGCCGTCCTTCTTCACCCCGGTCTTCACCCGCACCTTGAACGGGTGGCGCGCGCGCACGATCTCGAAGTCCTCCTCGCGGCTCAGCACGAGCTTGACCGGGCGGCCGGCGGCGAGCGCGAGCTTGACCACGATCGGCTGGATGTGCGCTTCCATCTTGTTGCCGAACCCCGCGCCGACGCGCGGGGTCAGGCAGCGCAGCCGCGACATCGGCAGCCCGAGCGACTCGCATACGCTCGCCTGCACGCGGAACACCGACTGGTTCGCCGACCACAGCGTCACGCGGCCCGCCGCGTCCACCTCGGCGAGCGCGCCGCACGGCTCGAGCGACACGTGCGCCTGCGGCGCGGTGCGGTACTCGTGCTCGACGACGAGGTCGGATTCGCGCCATCCGCGCTCGAGGTCGCCCTCGGCGAGCTCGGTGCTGGAGCAGACGTTCCCTCCGCACACCGCCTCGAACACCTTGAAGTAGGAGGCGAGCTCCTCGTGGATGATCGCCGCGCCGGGCGCGAGGGCGTCCTCGGGCGCGAGGATCGCCGGCAGCTCCTCGTACCGCACCTCGACCAGCAGCGCCGCGGCGCGTGCCTGCGCCTCGGTCTCGGCGGCGATCGCCACCACCGGCTCGCCGACGTAGCGCACCTTGCCCTTGGCGATGGCGTGCTCGTCCTTGATGAAGGCGCCCATGCGGTGGTCGCCGAAGTCCTCCCCGGTCAGCACGCAGCGCACCCCCGGCGCCGCGCGCGCCGCGCGCACGTCGTAGGAGACGATGCGGGCGTGCGGATGCGGGCTGCCGACCAGCGCGCCGTGCAGCATGCCGGGACGGTAGAGATCGGCGATGTACTGCGCGCGCCCGGTCAGCTTCTCGCGGATCTCGACCCGCGGCAGGCTGCGCCCGATCAGCGATTGGTCGCTCACCGCTCCGCTCCTTGCGCCACCGCGCGCACCGCGTCCACGATCTTGCGGTAGCCGGTGCAGCGGCACAGGTTGCCGGAGAGCCCGGCGCGGATCTCCTCGACGCTCGCGGCCGGGCGCGCGGCGAGCAGCGCCGAGGCCGTGAGCACCATGCCCGAGGAGCAGAAGCCGCACTGCACCGCGCCCGCCTGCTCGAAGGCCTCGCGCAGCCGGTCCGCGATGCCCCGCGCGCCCTCGATGGTCGTGATCGCGGCGCTGCGGCACGTGTGCGCGAGGGTGAGGCACGCGCGCACCGGCCGGCCGTCGACCAGCACCGTGCACGCGCCGCACACGCCGTGGTTGCAGCCGCGCTTCGCGCCGGTGAGCTGCAGCTGGTCGCGCAGCACGGTCAGCAGCGTGTCGTGCAGCGCCGCGCGCACCTCGTGCTCGGTGTCGTTGACGCGCAGCACGAGCGTCTGCCGCGCGCTCATCGCGCCCGCTCCAGCTCGTCGCGCGCGCGCGCCACCGCGCGCGCCACCATGCGCGGGATCGCGAGCCGCCGGTACTCGGCGCTCGCGCGCACGTCGTCGGTCGGATCGGCGGCCGCGGCGAGCGCTGCGCCCGCCTGCGCCGCCGCGGCGTCGCTCAGCCGGCCCTGCGCGAGCAGCGCGTCGACCTTGGGGTCGTGGACCGGCGTCGGCGCGCCGCCGCCGATCGCCCGGCCCACCGCGATCCCGGCGTCCGCCCGCCGCGTCACCGACAGCGCAACCGCGACGATCGCGTGGTCGCCCGCGACGCGCGCGAGCTTGTCGTAGAGCCCCACGCCCGGCGCCGCCGGGGGCAGCAGGATCGCGCTCACGATCTCTGCGGGCGCGAGCGCGGTCGTGTACAGCCCGAGAAAGAACTCGCGCGCCGGCACGCGCCGCCGGCCGCGCTCGGAGGCGAGCTCGACGACGGCGTCGGCCGCGACCAGCGCCGACGGATAGTCGGCCGCGGGGTCGGCGAGCGCGACCACGCCGCCGATCGTGCCCATGTTCCGCACCGGCGGGTTCGCCACCTTGCCGGCGGCCTCGCGCAGGACGGCGAGGGGGCCCGCGAGCCGCGCCTCCGCCTCGAGCTCGCGATGGCGCGTCATCGCGCCGATGCGCAGCCCCCCGTCGGGCGTCGCGCTGATGCCGCGCAGCTCGGCGACCTCGGCCAGGCTGACGAGCTCGACGGGATCCACCAGATCGAGGTTCATCATCGCCACGAGGCTCGCGCCGCCCGCGATGCAGCGCACGTCGTCCCCGCGCGCGAGGAGGCGCGCGGCCTCCTCGGGCGTCTGCGGGAAATGCAGCTGCTTCAGGGCGCTCACGCCGCCTCCGGTGCTCAGCTCCTCCCCGCGGCGCTCACTTCTTCTTCCACGGCAGCCGCTCGCCCCACTTCTGCATGGTGCGCGCGACGATCTCCGGGTCGTCCACCAGCCGCGGCGGCTTCTCGCCCCAGAAGGCGTACTCCTCGTCGGGCATCGTGGCGTCGATGCCCATGCCGGTCTGCCAGCCCTTCTCGCGCAGCGAGACCGCCGGGTCGAGCCACTGCCCCGCGCGGCGCGGCAGGATGTACACGTCGCGGTCGGCGCGCACGCGCGTCGAGAGCGCCCAGTGCACCGAGTCGTAGTCCCAGATGTCCACGTCCTTGTCCACCACGATGACGTGCTTGTAGCGCGCGTAGGTGGAGCCCCAGACCGCGTCCATCACCTGCTGCGGGTGGCCGGGGAAGAGCTTGTCGATCTTTACGATCGCCTCGTAGGTGACGTCGCAGCGCAAGTCGATGATGCCGGGCACCAGGTCCTTGATCGTCTTGTAGGCGACCGCCTGCGAGGACTTGCCGACCACGAACGCGCTCTCCGAGGGGTGCCACTGCTCGCGTGCGCCGAGGTAGATCGGCTGGCGGCGATGGGTCACGCGCTGCACCTCGAACACCGGGTTGCTGCGCGCTTCCCCGTAGTGCCCGGTGTACTCCCCGAACCCGCCCTCGATCGCGCGCACGCCGGGGCGGATGATCCCCTCGAACACGAACTCCGAGGTGGCCGGGACCAGGATGTCGTTCGTCTGGCACTTCACCATGTCGAGCGGCTCGCCGCGCAGCCCGCCGGCGATCTGGAACTCGTCGACGTTCGGCGGCGTACGGGTCGAGGCGACGATCTCGACCGAGGGGTCGTAGCCGGTCACCACCGCCATCGGCATGGTCTTGCCGAGGCGCTCGTACTTCATGTAGTGCTGGCGGCCGTGGGTGTACTCGGGCGCACCCCAGCCGAGCGTGTTCTTCGACAGCGTCCCCATGCGGTAGATGCCGGCGTTCAGGATGCCGTTCTCCGGGTCCTTGGTGATCGACACCGAGAGCGTGCCGGGAAACTCGCCGCCGTCGTACTGGTGCCAGACGGTGTTGCAGATCTTGTGCAGGTCGATGGCGTCGCCCTCGATCACCACCTCCTGGCACGGGGCGTCGCGCACGACGCGCGGCGGGACCAGGCGCTCGGTGCGGCGGCACCACTCCGCGTTGAAGTCGCTCCACTTCTCGATGCCGAGCGCGGCGAGGAAGCGCGGCCCGGTGCCGAGCAGGTTGGTGAGCATCGGGACCTCCGCGCCCTTGATGCGCTCGAAGAGGAGCGCCGGCGCGAGCGACTGCAGGCCGATGCGCGTGAGCCCGTTGATCTCCCAGCTCGGGTCGACCTCGTCCTTGATGCGCACGAGCTCGCCGATCTTCTCCAGATGCGCGATGAACTCGCGCATGTCGTACCAGTTTGCCTTGCCCACGATGCCTCCTCGGAAATCGATCTGGAGCGCCCCGCGCTGCCGCGC